>DASVVH010000192.1:0-20498 GCA_036386615.1 Ardenticatenaceae bacterium | reverse complement strand
CTCTGTGGTGAAAATCCGTAATCCGTTAGCGGTCGTTGGTCGTTGGTCGTCGGTCGTCAAAAGTTAAGGGAAGGCTTCAGGAATGCGACTACTCATTACAGGAGGGGGAACAGGCGGGCACGTCTATCCGGCACTCAGCGTGCTGGAAGCGTGGACGCCTGCGCCTGACCTGTTGTGGGTGGGCACGAAGGGCGGGATGGAGGCGGCGCTGGTGGAGCGCGCGGGTATCCCCTATCGCGGCATTCCGGCGGGTGGCCTGCGCGACATGGGACTCGTGACACGGCTGCGGAACAGCGTCAAGCTGACGCGCGGCTTTGGCGAAGCGTGGACCATCGTGCGGGAGTTCCGGCCCGACGTGGTTTTTGCAACGGGCGGTTACGTGACCTTCCCGGTAGGCATGGCGGCGTGGCTCCAGCGCATCCCCGTCGCCATCTACCTACCGGACATCACGCCAGGGCTGGCGGTGCGCTCGTTGGCTCCACTAGCGAAGCGGATTGCCGTGACGACGCCGGGGTCGGCGCGCTGGTTCGGCCCGAAGGCGGTGGTTACGGGCTATCCGGTGCGGCAGACGTTGGCCCAGCCCAGGAGCAGGGCGCGAGCGCGGGCCAGCTTCAATATTCCGGCGGACGCGAAGGTGCTGCTCGTGACGGGTGGCAGCTCAGGCTCGCACAACCTGAACGAGGCTGTCGGGTCGCACATCGCGGAGTACCTGAGCTTCGCGCACGTCATCCACGTTCACGGCAAGGTGGACAAGGAGTGGCTGAACCAGCAGCGGGCCGCGCTACCCGAAGAGACGCGCGAGCGATACCACCTCTACGAGTACCTGCACGAGACGATGACCGACGCTCTGATGGGCGCGGACCTCGTCGTGGCGCGGGCGGGGGCGTCGGTGCTGGGCGAGTTCACGGCGGCGGCGCTCCCCGCGATTCTGGTTCCACTGCCCATTGTGGGCGTCAACCAGCACGCGAACGCGCAGTGGCTTGAAGATTACGGCGGTGCGGTGACGCTCGCGGATGAGGAGGCGATGACGGGGCTTCTACCACTGGCCCGCTCCATCCTGAAGGACGAGGCGCGATTGGAACGGATGCGGGAGGCAATGCGGGCGGCGGCGCTCCCGGACGCGGCGAACCGCATCGCTGAGATGCTACAGGGGCTGGCACCGCAGCGGGTGCTGAGTCACGAGGCCGACAAGTCGTATGAATGACCGCATCATCACCGTTGCCCTCAACTGGCACAACGTGGTCCTGCTCTCGATGCTGGTCTTCGCAGTCATCGGGGCGCGCAACGGCTGGCAGCGCGGGTTGGTAACACTGGTTTCGCTCTTTTTCGCCTGGGGCATCGCTATCAAGACCGTTGACTTTCTCATCGCGGCCATCAAGTTCGCCGCCAGCATGGACTTTACGGGGGAGCTACGCGGATTTTTTCAGATTCTGCTCTACATGGCGTCGGTGGTAATGGTCGTCGTCACGTTCAACAGCAAGGTCATCCCGACCTACCTCGCGGACAGGCGGGACCGAATCTCCGGCATCTCGACAGGGCTGCTGAGTGGCTACTTTTACATCGTGCTGCTGCTGGACCTGGGGCGCGAGTGGATTGCGACGCACGTTGAGGATTGGCAGTTTGTTTTCAACAGCAACATCAGCCTGGACGAGCGATTCGTGAGGACGGTGTTCACGGTGAATTTCACGAACAACCCCTACGCGGCCTATGACCAACTGGTGCGGGCGCAAAACCTGATTCTGCTCTTTCTGCTCTTAGTCTTTTTTCACGGTCTCCTCTTCGCCATGCTGGGCCGGGTAGACCGAAGCCTGCGGCCCCGGCCCGTGCAGCCGCCGCAGACACGCCAGTATCAGAGCAGCGCCGAAATCAAGAATGTAAAATGAAGAGCAAGCGACGAATGACCAATGACGAACGACGAATGACACTCTGGGAGCAACCGCGCCCGGTGGTTTTGTCGTTAGCGGTCGTCGGTCGTCGGTCGTCGGTCGTCTCTTGGAGCGAAGCGTAGAATGAAGCGCGTCCATTTCGTCGGCATCGGCGGCGCGGGGCTGAGTGCCCTCGCGTATGTGATGCTGTCGCGGGGCTGGCAGGTCAGTGGCTCCGACCGGGAACGCTCGACCCGCACGGCGGCGCTAGAGGAGGCTGGGGCGACCATCCACCTGGGCCACAGCGCCGAGTGGGTGCAGGGCGCGGACGTGGTAGTCATCTCAAGCGCCATCCCCGGCGACAACCCGGAACGGTTCGCCGCCGAGCGGTTGGGCATCCCTGTGATGAAGCGGGACCGCTGGCTGGGCGAAATCACGCGCGGGAATGAACTCGTCGCCGTTGCCGGAACGCACGGGAAGACGACGACCTCCGCCATGATTGCGCTGATGCTGACGGACGCGGGACTGGACCCCACCGTCGTCATCGGCGGCGAGGTTCCACAGCTTGGCGGCAACGCGCGCGCGGGCACGAGCAACCTCTTCGTCATCGAGGCGGACGAGTACGACAACGCCTTCCTGGGGCTGCAACCCGCCCTCGCGGTGGTGCTGAACGTGGAGCACGACCATCCCGACATCTTCCCTGACGACGCGGCAGTGCATCAAGCCTTCCGCCGCTTTCTGGGGCAGGTGCGGCACGAGGGAGCCATCATCGCCTGCATGGACGACCCCGGCGCGCGGCAGGTGCTCGCGGGCTGGCAGCACCCGGCTCCCGTCATCGGCTACGGTCTGGATGGGGGAGACGACACGGGCTGGAAGGCGGGTGGCCTGAAGAATAATGAAGAGGGCGGCACCGATTTCGTCGCCGTGCAGCGCGGCGAGCCGTTCGGGGCCTTCCGGCTGCGGATACCGGGGCAACACAACGTGCTCAATGCCCTCGCGGCTATCGCGGTAGGTGAGCGGTTGGGGGTTGACGTGACCTCCATGCAGACAACGCTGGCCCGCTTCACCGGGGCAGAGCGGCGCTTTCAGGCGGTGGGCAGCGTGGGGCGGGTGCAGATATTCGATGACTACGCGCACCACCCTACGGAGATTCGGGCTACGCTGGACGCGGCGCGGCAGAAGTTCGGCGAGCGGCCCCTGTGGGTGGTCTTCCAGCCGCACACCTTCAGCCGTCTGGAAGCTCTGTACGGCGAGTTCACTACAGCGTTCAGCGCCGCCGACCACGTTATCGTCAGCGATGTCTACGCGGCGCGTGAACAGGGAGACGTGGCGGCGATGGGCCGCAGGTTGGCCGAGGACATCAAGGGACCGACCTCAGTCTACCAGGCGGCTCAGGATGACATCCTGGGCTACCTGCTCGACAACCTGCCCGACGATGTGATTGTGATGACGCTCGGCGCGGGCGACATTACGGGGTTGGGGCCGAGGCTGCGGCGGGCGCTGGAGGAGCAGACGACCGACGACCGCGGGTGCCCTCAGGGCAGGACGACCGCCAACGGCGACGACAAACGGCAACGGCAAACGGATGCGGACGAGGTTGAGAGACTACTGAAGGAAGCGGTGGGCGCGGAGAACGTGTGGCGAGACGAGCCAATGACGCGGCACACCTCGTTCCGCGTTGGCGGGCCTGCCGACTGGCTGGTGCGCGTCTCGGACGCCGAAGGGCTGTCGAGGGTGGTCAAAGTCGCGCGGCAGGCGGGCCTGCCCTATCGCGTCATTGGCGGCGGCTCCAACGTGCTGGTCTCCGATGAGGGCATACGCGGCATCACCATCCTGAACCGCGCCACGAACTACCTGCTGGAGGAGCGCGAGAACGGCTTCATTCTGGAAGCCGAGTCGGGCGTCTCACTGCCCCGGCTGGCGGGCGAGTTGGCGAAGTGCGGCGCGGCAGGCATGGAGTGGGGCGTTGGCGTGCCCGGAACGGTCGGCGGCGCGGTGGTGCAGAACGCGGGCGCGTGGGGCGTGGAGACGAAGGACCGCCTGCTCTCCATCGAGTGCCTTCCCGCAAACGCGGAGGTGCCGGAGATTGTCCCAGCCGAGGTTCTGCGGCTCCGCTATCGCGGCTCTGCCATTCTGGACACACCGCCGGAGGAGCGGCCCGTTGTGCTCCGCGCCTGGTTCCGCCTGGACCACGACGAGCCGGAGGCGATTGCCCGGCGCAACGCGGCCAACGTGAACCAGCGTACCTCTACCCAGCCGAGGGCGGCGAGCGGCGGCAGCACTTTCAGCAACCCGCCGGGTGACTACGCGGGGCGGCTCATTGAGGCGGCGGGGCTGAAGGGTTATCGCATTGGCAGCGCGGGCTTCAGCGAGCAGCACGCCAACTTCATAGTCAATCATGGTGGCGCGACGGCAGCGGACGTTCGCGCGCTGATTGACCACGCGCAGAGGAGCGTTCAGGAACAGTTCGGCGTCCATCTGGAGCCGGAGGTGGAGTTCGTTGGGGAGTGGGGAACGGACGCCGAAGGACGAACGCCGAAGGACGAACGCCACGAAACGGCAGACGACGGTGCCAGCAATGGGCGGGTGCGCGTGGTGGTGCTGTTTGGGGGAAAGAGCGGGGAGCACGAGGTCTCGCTGTCAAGCGCGCGGAGCGTGATGGCGGCACTGGACCCGGAGCGTTACGAGGTGCTGCCGGTCGGCATCACGAAGCAAGGGCAGTGGCTCCTCGGCCCGGACCCAATGAAGCAACTGCTCGCCTCCACCTCCAATAGGCACCGCCACCTGGCCGCCGAGCCGCTGGACGTGGGCACTGCTATCGCCACCGGAAGCGCGCTGACCATCAACGAGGCCGTGCAAGGCCCAACGCCCCTCGCGGTGGCGGACGTGGTCTTTCCGGTGTTGCATGGTCCCTTTGGGGAGGATGGCACGATTCAGGGGCTGCTGGAAATCGCCGATCTGCCCTACGTGGGCAGCGGCGTGGCCGGGTCAGCAGTGGGCATGGACAAGGTTCTGATGAAGGGCCTCTTCACCAGTGCTGGGCTGCCGCAACTGCCGTATCTCGCCCTCGCCCGCCACGAGTGGGAAGCGAACCCGGAGCGCGTCATGGAGCGCGTGGAGGCGCTACTGCCCTACCCGGTCTTCGTGAAGCCCGCGAACCTAGGGAGCAGTGTCGGCATCTCGAAGGCACGCACGCGGGAGGAACTGCGCGAGGCACTGGACCTCGCCGCACGCTATGACCGCCGCCTGCTGGTCGAGCAGGGGCTTGAGCGCCCGCGCGAGATAGAGGTCTCCGTGCTGGGCAACGACGAGCCAGTTGCCAGCGTCGCGGGCGAGGTGGTGCCCCACGAGCGGCACGAGTTCTACGACTACGAGTCGAAGTACACCGACGGGCACGCCGACCTGCTCATCCCGGCTACGCTCACAGAGGAGCAGCTACAGACAGTGCAGGAGATGGCGATTCGCGCCTTCAGCGTGGTAGACGCGGCGGGCTTGAGCCGGGTGGACTTTCTGATGGACCGAGAGACGGGCCAGTTCTACCTGAACGAATTGAACACCATGCCCGGCTTCACTGCGACGAGCATGTACCCGAAGCTATGGGAAGCCAGTGGCCTTCCCTACCCGCAACTACTAGAAACGCTCATCCGGTTAGCCTTAGAACGGCACCAGGATAAACAAAGAAATGCGGAAGGCGGAACTCGGAATGCAGAATACCCATAGGGCACGATGTGAACGGCAGCCGAAAGAGGCATCCTTGCGTTACCGTCCACCGTCTCCCGTCCACCGTCACACTGGAAGCAGGATTGCAGCTTCCAAACTACTTAGGAGCTAAGACAGAGATGGGACGACGGCAGAGCAGGCTACAGAAGCTCGGCAGGCAACTAGGAGTTGCCCGGCTAGGCTTTGGCGCGCCGCCACGCCGCTCCCGCCGCCTGGAGATGTACGCGGCGGCGGCAGGCATGCCATCCACGAGCAACACCCTCGCGCTGCAATCGGATCGCGTGCTCAGTTGGCTGCGGAACCGTTGGAGTCCGCTCGTCCTCTCACTGCTGCTGGCCTTGGCCGTCTACGTTCTCTTCGGAACCTCGTGGTTCTACATCTACGACATTGAGGCCGAAGGGCTGCGGCTGACGAGCAAGGAAGAGCTTTACAACCGCTCCAACCTTGAGGCGTTGAGCATCTTCTGGCTGCGGCCAAGCACTGTCGAGAAGCGGCTGGAAGAAGACCCCATCATCGCGGATGCGAAGGTCTCCTTCGTGCCGCCCGCCAACGTCCGCGTGCGCGTGGAGGAGCGGCAGCCAATGGCCGTCTGGCAGACGGGCGACCAGAACCTCTTCGTGGACGGCGAGGGCGTGCTCTTCGGGCTACGCGGCGACGCGCGCGGGATGCTCGTCATCCGCGACCTGAGCGGCACGCCCGCCGAGATGGGAAGCAAAGTGGACCCACAGGTCGTTCGCAGCGCACAGGAGTTGGCGCAGCGCGTGCCGGGGCGAATGGCCTTCGACTGGGAGCCGGGGCTGGGCCTCTCCTTCGTCACGGATGGGGGCTGGCGCGTTGCCTTTGGGGACCACACCCGCCTGGACGTGAAGGTCGCCTCCTTCCACGCCTTCCAGAGCCAGATACAACCGGAAAAGAAGGTTCTTTTCCTCGACCTGAGCGTGCCAGAACACCCCTACTATCGCACTGAGCCGTAGGGGACGACAAGAAATCGAGGTAGCCGTATGAGCATCATCACGGGATTGGACATTGGAACCACGAAGATTGCCTGCCTCGTCGGTGAGGTGGACGAGCGCCGCCGCCTGCAAATCCGGGGCGTCGGCATCGTGCCTTCAAAGGGCATCAAGAAGGGCATCATCGTCAACGTCGAGGAGGCCACAGAGGCCATCCAGCGCGCCATTGAGAAGGCGGAGCGCACCTCCGGCTCCGACATTCACGAGGCATACGTCGGCGTGGCGGGCAGCCACATCTCGGCGCTCAACAGTCGCGGTACCGCGTCCATCAACCGCCCGTCGCGGCAGATAGAGGGCGAGGACGTGCGCCGCGCGCTGGAAGCGGCTCGCGCCATCGCCATCCCGCACTCGCAGGAGGTCATCCACGTCGTCCCGCGCAGCTACTGGATTGATGGCTCCAACGGCGTGAGCGACCCGGTGGGCCTGCACGGCTACCGTTTGGAGGTGGAGGCGCACATCGTCACCGCCGCCGCCACCGCGCTCCAGACCTACGAGAAGTGCTGCGAGGGCGCGGACCTCGCCGTCAAAGCCTTCGTGCTGGAGCCTCTGGCGAGCGGCGAGGCGGTCCTGCAAGAGGAGGAGAAGGAGTTGGGCGTGGTGCTCGTGGACATCGGCGGCGGCACCACCGACATCTCCATCTTCCTTGAGGGGTCGGTGTGGCACACCGTCTCGCTGCCCATCGGCGGCTACCACCTCACCCACGACCTCGCGGTGGGGCTGCAATGCCCCCTCCCCGTCGCGGAGGAAATCAAGAAGCGCTACGGCCACGCCGCCTACGAAGACGTGGTGGACCACTCGCCGATTGACATTACCCATTTCGGGGGCGACCCACTTCACGACCTGACCCGGCGTGACGTGGCGGAGATTCTGGAACACCGCGTGGCCGACATCTTCGACCTCATCATGCGAGAGATGAAGCGGAGCGGGTACGACGGCCTGCTTCCGGCAGGGCTGGTCTTCTGCGGCGGCACCGCCCAGTTGGCCGGGCTGAAGGAAGCCGCCCGCTCCGTGTTCAACCTGCCGGTGCGGGTGGCCGCGCCGCTGGAACTATCCGGTCTGGTGGATATGCTGGGCAGTCCAGCCTATGCCACCAGCGTGGGGCTGCTTGGGTGGGGCATGCACCACGACCGCGCGCAGGGCCGTTCCCCACTCCGACAGGCAGGCTGGCAAGGCTCCTCCCCCTCGTGGGTGAGCCGCGTTCGCACTTGGCTTGCCCCACTTTTGCCAGGATAAGGAGACACCCCATTATTAAGGAGAGGAGCGTATGACCGACAAACGACAGCCAAGACGCCGTTTATCCGAATCCGACGATTCACCCATTGGCCGCATCGTGCGGGAGGCCAAAGAGACGTTTCAGGAGAACTTGTCCGAGCCACAGCCAACCAACCCGACCAGGAGGGATTCAATGTATAGCAACCGGAGGGACTACAGCAACGTGCCAGCAAAACTCGACGTGGAAAACTTCGCCGTAATCAAGGTGCTGGGCGTGGGCGGCGGCGGCTCGAACGCCGTGAACCGCATGATTGAAGAGGGCATCATGGGCGTGGACTTCATCGCCGTGAACACCGATGCCCAGGCGCTGCTCCTCTCCGACGCGCCGACGCGCATCCGCATCGGCGACAAGCTGACGCGCGGCTTGGGCGCGGGCGGCAACCCCGAAATCGGCGCGAAGGCTGCCGAGGAGAGCATTGACGAGATTCGCGACGTGGTGCGCGGAGCAGATATGGTCTTCATCACCGCTGGGTTGGGCGGCGGCACGGGCACGCTCGCCTCGGCCATCGTGGCGCGCGCCGCCCGCGAGGAGGGCGCGCTGACCATCGGCGTGGTGACGCGGCCCTTCGGCTTCGAGGGGAGCCGCCGGGGCGACAACGCGCGCGGCGGGCTGAACGCCCTCCAGGAAGAGGTGGACACGCTCATCGTCATCCCGAACGACCGCCTGCTTCAGATGGTGGACAAGCGCGTCTCGATTCAGGATGCCTTCAAGACGGCGGACGACGTGCTGCGCCAGGGTATCCAGGGCATCTCGGAACTCATCACGAAGCCCGGCCTCATCAACCTGGACTTCGCGGACGTTCGCACCATCATGAGCCAGGGCGGGGCCGCGCTGATGGCGGTTGGCGTCGGTCACGGCGAGAACCGGGCGCAGGAAGCGGCGCAGCAGGCCATCTCTAGCCCCTTGCTCGACATCACGATTGACGGCGCGCGCGGCGTGCTCTTCAACATCACGGGCGGCGAGGACCTGAGCCTGTTCGAGGTGAACGAGGCCGCCGAGATTATCCGCAACACGACGGACCCCAACGCGAACATCATCTTCGGCGCGGTGATTGACCCGGCGCTGCAAGACGAGCTTCGCATCACGGTCATCGCAACGGGCTTCGACCAGCAGGCACCGAAGCAGCAGATTGCGATGCCCCGCGCGGCGAACCAGGGCCGCCCGGCACCCGCGCAGGTGAACCTGACGCCGCAGGCCCCCGCGCAGCAGCAGCCGCCCGCGAACCAGCAGAACCAGGGCCAGGGCACGCGGCTGCACGAGAAGGTGAAGGAGTTCCCGTCGCGCAACTACGACCGCGAGGACCTGGACATTCCCGCCTTCCTGCGCCGACGCTAACGCGGACGGTGGACGGTGGACGATAGACGGTAACTGAATAACGCAGGGACGCCGCGGCGTCCATCTTTGCGTATCTGGTAAAGGGTGGCTCCTGTGAGCCGCCCTTTGGCCGTTTCCTAGTTCCAGGTGGGGTTTGGAGGGTGGTTTACAGAGAAGAAATGGTGGCCTGGGAGGAAACCCCCACATCCCCCCACCTTTGAACAATTTCGGATGTGAGACAAGCAGGCAAGCAGGCGCGGGGCAGGCATGGAACGCGCACGGGTTGAGTGACATCGCTGCCTACCGCAAACTGAGCGACTGCAAGCACTAGGGCTGTGTCAAAGTGGCGCGGCTTGTAATGTAATTTTATAACTACAGAGTAGTTACTTACCACTATACTGGCCTTTATCGCCCGCCAGTACTGGCCGTTACTGGCCGATACTGGCCTCTGGCCCGTGCGGCCCCTTCCCTCCTCCTTCACCTACCCGACTTTGACACAGCCCTGCTGCAAGCACCGCACCCCCCTTTGCACCATCACCCTCTGCTGGGTTATACTTGAGGCACGGCAGCTTCCCTATCGCGCCCGGCTTTCGTCGCGGTCCCGTTGCTCGTTGCTGAAAGGAGCCTTCTTCATGCCGCGTCGTCTCTTCCTCCTCGTTCTTTTTGCGTGCCTCGTCAGCCTGTCCTCCCTCTACATGGCCCGGAGCCGCGTCGCCAGCGCCCAGACACCGACTGTGGAGAATGCTAACGCTGTGCAGGCGGCAGCGGGCAGTGGCTTCACCTATCAGGGGCGCTTGCTCATCAATGGCACGCCCACTTCCGAGAGCCACGACTTCCAGTTCAGCCTCTACGACGCGGACAGTGCGGGCACGGCGCTTTCCACCCTCACGAAGCAGGCTGTGCATGTGAACGAGGGGTCATTCACGGTGCTGCTGGACTTTGGAGCCAATGCCTTCAACGGCGAGGCTCGATGGCTGGAGATTGCGGTGCGCCCCGCCGGGAGCGCGGAGGAGTACAGTACGCTGGCGGAGCGCCAACCCCTGACGCCAGTTCCCTATGCCCTCTTCGCGCTGGACACGCCCCCTATCGCGCAGGTGGTGTGGGTGGCAAAGAGCGGAGGGGATTTTACAAGCGTGCAGGCGGCCCTGGTTAGTATTACCGATGCCTCAGTCAGCAAGCCGTATCTCATCAAGGTCGCGCCGGGCATATACACCGAGCGCGTCAGCCTGAAGCCCTTCGTCGCGGTAGAGGGCGCGGGTGAAGAGAAGACTGTGATTCGCTGGACGGGCGGCACGCAGGAGGCAATGACGGTTCCGACCAGCGCGACGATGGTGGGGGCACCTAATGCCGAAGTGCGGCACCTGACGGTAGAGAGTGACGCGAGCGGCACGACCAACAACCACGCGATAGCACTCTGGAACGCCTCGTCCCCGAAGCTGCTCCACGTCACGCTGAGGGCAACGGGCGGAGCTAAAAGCTATGGCATCTTCAATAACACTTCCGCGTCGCCCGCTATGGACAACTTGACCATCACGGCGTCGGGCGCAAGCTACAGCAACACGGGCATCTACAATTACAACGCCTCGTCTCCCACGATGACGAACGTTCAAGTGAACGCATCAGGTAATGGGAGCAGCAACACCGCCGTACACAACTACATGTCCTCGTCCCCCAGGATGACCGACATCCAGGCCAGCGCATCAGGCGATAACGGCAGCAACACTGCTGTGCTGAACTACACCACGTCCGCGCCCAGGATGACCAACGTGCAAGCGACCGCTCAGGGGAATACCAGCAACAACTCCGGCGTCTATAACTATAATTTCTCCCTCCCCAGGATGAATCACGTCACCATTGTCGTGTCCGGTCGCGGTGGAACCATTCACTACGGCCTGTACAACAGCCATTCCTCCGCGCCCGTGATGGACGATGTGACGATTACCTTATCTGGCAGCAGCAGCAACAATTACGGCGTCTTCAATACCGCCTCCTCCGATCCCACGATGAATGACGTGACGGTCACTGTGCGGGATGCTTCCACGAACTACGGGATTTACAATTCCGGCTCGCATCCGAAGATGAACAACGTGGTGGTGGACGCGGCGGGACAGAGCGCCAGCTACGGGGTGTACAATATCGCCAACGCCATGCCCAGAATGACCAACGTTACGATTAGCGCGACGGGCGGTGGCCCCGGTGCCTTCGGCGTGTACAACTACTCCTCCGCGCCCTGGATGGACGATGTAATCGTCAAGGCTGGCGGTGGGTCTGACAATTTCGCCGTGTACAACCTCGATTCCAGACCCGTAATGGATAGCGTGACGGCCAGTACCGCAGGCGGAGGGAATAACTACGGGGTCTATAGCATCAGTAGCTCCTCACTGACGATACGGAATTCGCAGTTGACAGGCAGTACCAACAGCGTATATCGCGAGAACCTGAGTACGGTAAACGTGGCGAACAGCCAGTTGGTGGGGCCGGTGTCGTCGGGAGTGAAGTGTTTCAACAACTATAATGCGAGTCTGAATGCGGTGACGTGCTCGCCATGATGGCCCACCGAAGGAGCAAGCCGATGAGGTATACGAGATGGCTGGGTGTGCTGCTGGCGCTGGCGGCGGTGCTGCTGGTCGGCTCGATAGCTTGGGCGCAGGGCGACGTATTCAGCATTAACTTCTGGACAGTGGATGGGGGCGGCGGCACGAGCGGCGACGGCACCTATACGGTCAGCGGCACCATCGGTCAGCCCGATGCGGGCACGATGCGGAGCAGTGATGGCGTCTACGCGGTGGAAGGCGGCTTCTGGCGCGCGAGCGCAGGCCCCCTCGCCGCGCTGCTGGCGGGCTTCAGCGCCGAGGGCGCGGCAGACCACGTTCTGCTGCGCTGGGAGACAGTCTCGGAGCAGGGCAACGCGGGTTTCCATCTCTGGCGCGGCGCGAGCAGCAACGCACCAGAGGTGACGCTGACGGAGGCGCTGATACCTTCCGAGGCACAGGGCAGCAGTGAAGGCTTCAGCTACTCGTGGGTGGACCGCGACATGCAGGTGGGCACGACCTATTACTACTGGCTCGAAGCGGTGGGCACAGACGGCGCAACGCAGCGCTTCGGCCCAGTGAGCGCGAGTGTACAGGCACCCACGAGCATCACGCTTGGCGAGGTGGGGGCAGCGCCCGCGCCCGCGCGGCTGTGGCTGCTGGCCTCGCTGGGGCTGACGCTGCTGGCGGGTGGGTGGATGCTGCGAAGACGATAAGCGCGGCAGAGCTACACAAAAGGGGTGGCTCACGGTGAGCCACCCCTTTTTATGTGGGTTCCAGTTAATGTCTATCTGTAAAATCATCTGGTGGCTCTGTCACGCAGGTGTTCAAGGCGCTAGCAAGCGAGCCACCTCCACTTGTCATGCTGAACGGAGTGAAGCATCCACCCAGCATGCTACAACCCATACAGGCGATTGCAGAGGGTTCGATCATTTTACGGATAGAGACTTATAGCTAGGGGAGACCTAAGGAAGGGGCAACGGCCACGACAAGCACGGCCACGAGCATGGGCAGCGCGAACAGCAACGGCACCGAAGTGAGCACCACTGCGGGGCGCATCCTTCTCGCGGCGAAGGCAATCCATGCGAAGATGGCGCAGAGCAGAAGGATAATCGGGTAGACCCAGATGGCCGCGACGATAACCCAGGGTAGCGTCTGTTCCTGTGCGCCCGGCTGGGCGGCGACAATCATCACGCCATATCCGGCGAAGAAGACCCAGGGGAACAGCGAGGCCAGCCCCAACAGTTGAGAGATGATGAGCCAGCCGAGCACTTGGCGGTTTCTCGCGGCGGGCGGCGGCTGAGTGGTGACAGGGGACACTAAGGTCATGGTGCGACGCTCCTTGTAATCGGAAAGCGAAAGCGCCTCGCCACAAGAGGCACGAGGTTAACAGACACTGGTACATCAAGTAAGGTCTAGCAACATGCATGTCATCCTGAACGAAGTGAATCTGCGAAGCGACCTTAAGGGGATCCACCCAGCAACATGCCTGTCGTAGAGCGTTAGCACGTTTCCCCCTCCCTTCGTGCTTGGGCCAACCTGTATGCTAACCTTGTGTATCTGTACAAAAGTGCCTCGCCAGAGGTAGCGCGAGGGCGGGGAGAATTATCATACAAGCGGCGTTTGGCGTCAAAGCTTTATAGTGGCTGTACAGCTATACCAAATTCATGTTACTTGGAATTTATATAAATAGTAGCAAAGCAAATAGCTGTCACTATACTGGCCTCTTCCGGTCGTCAGTACTGGCCGTTACTGGCCTATACTGGCCTCCGCCCCGTTCGGCTCGCTCCTCGCTCCCCCTCCCCCTTCCTCCTCTCCAACTTAGACACAGCCCGGATAGTGGCGGGTGATTAGAAAACACCCGGTTCGCCCACGACGGCACGAACGGCGCGCAGCCAGGCGTCGCGCTCGGCACCGAAGCCTTCTCCCTGAAAGCGGTAGTCGTTCTTGCGTACGATTTCCGCAAGTTCCGCGCGAAGCTCCTCCCACCGCTCCTGCTGGTACTGGAGGAGCCGTTCCAACGCCTCACCTCTAAGCCTCGCCGTCACCTGGCGCAGGTGCGGAAGGCAGAAGCCGCTCCCCGCCATGAACGTCGCGGCCAGTTCGCCGTCCGTGTGCAGGTCCTGGAGGGGCTTGAGATAGCGCAAGGCCGCGTCGTCGCGCTGCTCGCAGGCGGGGCACGGGGCGCGGCGCGGGTATCCGTCTCTCTTCTCGGACGCCCTGTTGGGTGAGGCGTTCAAGCCAATTAACCGTAGCTTCGGTTGTGAGGTCGCGGGAGAGGTGCCCCAGGATGGCGCGGTAGAGAATCGCGGTACCAAGCGAGTTGCGCTGGCGGAGCAAAAGCTCGCTGTGCGCCGGGCAGAAACCCTGCGTCGCCTTCAGGGTCTCCTGAACCGTAACGTCATTCACATTCTCGTAGAGCAAGCCCTTCAGGTAGCGCTCGACGGCACGTTGGCTCAGGCGGCAGAGCGCGCACCCTTCCTGGTGGAACGCCTCCACTAATTCAAAGTAGGTGGTATCCTTCGTCACGTTTGAGTCCCCGTTGCGGTCGAGCAGAAGTGGCAGCCGCCAAAGCATGGCTACCCTTCAGCAAGTTGCGCGCTCAGTATCCCTCACGGCGCTGGGGATTCGCTGGGTATCGGTATGAGCGAGAGGGCGAACGGCCCCAGGAATGGCCGCGCATCGTTGTAGTTCCCATCATCTACACTCCTGAAACAACTCATCAACCTTAAGGTTTGTGCATCTTAGGCACCAGTTTTCAGTCGCGCTCATATGGTATTATCCACAGCAGAATCGCACAGCGATGAGCTATGCACAGCAATATCCCCTGAAGTTTCAGCGTTCCAGCCGAGTTATCCCCCATTCTCTCCCAGCTTATCCACAACCACTCTTTGTTACAATACTTTCATATTCGCTTTTTCCACGAAGCCCCCTCTTGATATTGCTTCCGCTATATGGTACACTCGGCAGACTTTCAGAAGCACATCTAGTATCAGCGCGGCCAAGAGCTACTATATCTAGTGGGCCGGAAGCAACGTCTCTGCGCTGCTCGGAATCCCTCCGAAAAGCTGGCCTGACTCAACCAGACCTTAGAGGAAGACGATGAACTGTCCCTTCTGCCAGGACTCGGGTAGCCGAGTCATTGACACCCGTACTGTCGGCGAGGGGATTCGCCGCCGCCGCGAGTGCCAGAACTGCAAGCAGCGCTTCACGACTTATGAGCGCATCGCTCGTACGAGCCTCATGGTCGTCAAGGGCGATGGGCGGCGCGAGGAGTTCGACCCGGACAAGCTCCTTGAAGGATTGAAGAAAGCCTGCACGAAACGCCCTGTCTCGATGGAGACGCTGGTTGGCGTCGTCAACGAGATTGAGGCCGAGCTGTATAGCCTCGGCCAGAGCGAGGTTCCCTCGGACCTCATCGGCGAGAAGGTGATGCAGCGCCTAATGGAGTTGGATGAGGTCGCCTACGTCCGCTTCGCCAGCGTCTACCGCCGCTTCGCCGACCTCGAAAGCCTCTCCGACGAGATTACAAAGCTCAAGGAGCAGAAGGCCCGCGCGGAGGAGCGCAAGCGCCAGATGTCCATGCTGTAGCGTGCCCCACCGCACATTGTTCGTAGCTCCAACCTACGTCTCTTTATCCAAACGAGCCGTCCAAACCCGCACCCCATAAGGAAGGAAGTCATGGCCGACCAACTCTCCCACCCCACTCAGGTCTCTCTCGCTCTCAACGGTAATGGCAAACACGAGCGCCAGTTCTTGCCTCGGCCCCAACAGCCCAAGAACTATCTCTCCCCGCTAGGAGAGAAGATTTTCCTGGACCGCTACGCCTGGAAGGACGGCTCCAAGAAGTCGCTAGCGGTGGGCGACACAGTCATTGTCTGCGTGGACGAGGTCACGCGCCAGCGCGAGATTGGGGTGGTCGAGACGCTGGATCGGCAGGCGAACAAAGTGCTCGTCCGTCTGCGCGACGACACGACGAAAGAGGTCCGCGTCGAGCACGTAGACAAGCCTTTGGAGACGACGCCGGAGCAGACAATGGCGCGCCTCGCCAGGGGCATCGCGGCAGTGGAGACGGAGGCAAAGCGCGGTGAGTGGGAAGAGAAGTTCCAGTGGCTGCTAGAGGACTGGAAGTTCGTCCCCGGCGGGCGCATCTGGGCGGGCGCGGGCACGGACCAGAACCTTACATTTTACAACTGCTACGTAGTCCCCTCGCCGAAAGACTCTCGCGGCGGCATCGTCAGCACCCTCTCGCGCATGATGGAGATAATGTCAAGGGGCGGCGGCGTTGGCATCAACGTCTCGTCGCTGCGCCCACGCTACGGCTACGTCAAAGGCGTGAACGGGCGGTCGAGCGGCGCGGTCTCGTGGGGAGGGCTATACAGCTTCGTGACGGGCCTTATCGAGCAGGGCGGCTCGCGGCGCGGCGCGCTGATGCTCATCGTCAACGACTGGCACCCCGACGTGCTGGAGTTCATCAACTCCAAGCGCGAGATGGGCAAGATTACCAACGCCAACATCAGCGTCGGCATCAGCGACGGCTTCATGGAAGCGGTGAAGGCGGACGCCGACTGGAACCTCGTTTTCCCCGACACCAGCGTCGAAGGCTACGACGAGATATGGGAGGGCGACCTGGAGAAATGGGTAGCGGAGGGCCGCCCCGTCATTCGCCACCGCACGGTGAAGGCGCGCGATATGTGGCGGCAGATTATCGAGAGCGCATGGGCCAGCGCCGAGCCGGGGCTATGGTTCCGCGAGCGCTCCAACAAGATGAGCAATAGCTGGTACTTTAATCCGCTCATTTGCACCAATCCATGCGGTGAGCAGCCCCTCCCCGGCTTCTCCGTCTGCAACCTCGGTGCGCTCAATCTCGCCGCCTTTGCCAAGGATGGCGACGTAGACTGGCAGACACTCGGCCAGTCGGTGCGCTACGCCGTCCGCTTCCTCGATAACGTGATTGACGCGACGCCCTACTTCTTCGAGGAGAACGCGCAGCAGCAGTTGAACGAGCGGCGCGTCGGGCTGGGCGTCATGGGGCTGGCGGAACTGCTCATCCGCTGCGGCCTGCGCTACGGCAGCGCCGAGGGCAACGCCTTCCTCGACCAACTCTTCCGCTTCATCACCAGCGAGGCGTACCGCGCCTCCAGCGACTACGCCCTAGAGAAGGGTTCCTTCAGCCACTTTGACGCCGAGAAGTTCTTGCAGAGCGGCTTCATGCAGGCGATGCCGAAGGATGTGCGCTCCAAGGTGCGCGAGCAGGGCATCCGCAACGTGACGCTGCTGACCGTCGCGCCAACGGGCACGACGGGCACGATGGTCGGCACCTCGACGGGCATCGAGCCTTACTACTACTGGAGCTACTTCCGCACGAGCCGCCTCGGCACGCACGAAGAAGTCGTGGACGTGGTGCGCGAGTGGCGCGAGGCGCACCCCGGCGAGAAGTTGCCCGACTACTTCGTCACAGCGATGGACCTCGCCCCGGAGGACCACGTTCGCGTGCAGGCCGCCGTGCAGCGCTGGGTGGACAGCAGCATCTCCAAGACCTGCAACACGCCGAACAGCTACACCGTCGAGCAGACCGCCGAACTCTACGAGTTGATGTACGAGACGGGCTGCAAGGGCGGTACCATCTACCGCGACGGCTCCCGCGACGAGCAGGTGCTCAACCTGAAGAAGGACGAGGAGCAGGATGAGTCGAAGCCGGCGGAGACTGCCACCTTCGGCGTCCCTGCCGCCCCTGCCGCAAAAGAGGTGAGCCCGGCAAAGCGCCCGCCGACGGTCTACGCCGACCACAAGCGCCCGCGCCCGCGCCGCCTGAAGGGAACGACCTACTTCGTCCACACCCCGGTCGGCAAGGCGTTCGTGACCGTGAACCGCAATGGCGACGATCACCCCTTTGAGGTCTTTGCCAACGTCGGTAAGGTCGGCTCCGAGGGGGCGGCAATGAGCGAGGCCATCGGGCGGCTCATCTCGCTGGTGCTGCGGCTGCCGAGCGACATCAGCCCCAGCGAGCGGCTGGAGATGGTCGTGGAGCAGATGGAAGGCATTGGCGGCTCGCGCAGCATTGGCTTCGGGGTGAATCGCGTGGCCTCGCTGCCCGATGCGCTGGCGCAGGTGCTACGAGAGGATCTGGAGCAGCACCGCGACGAGGAGGCGGCGATTCTCATGGGGGTGGCAGAGCCGGAGCCGAAACAATTGGAACTGATGTCAACTCTGTTATCGGACCTCTGCCCGGAGTGCGGCCATTCCACCTTCGTCCGCATCGAAGGCTGCAAGAAGTGCTACTCCTGCGGCCACAGCGAGTGCTAAACCCCCTCCTTAGGAAAGGGGGGCACGGAAGGCCAGCCGCGCCCCCTTTTCACCATTAGACGAACGTCATGGTTGCCCAAGGGCATAATGCGGCCTGAACAGGCAGGAGATGAGAAAACGAGCGGCCTTAATACAAACAAAGCGAAAGTAGTGCCTATACTAAGTAGGCACTGCTTTCGCCGGATACACTGTGTAGCGGGTGCGATGAAGCTACGCTGTTAGAAGATGGTATTTGCGCTAACTTGGATAGGCTCGTTAAGCCTTTCACTTCCAAGGAGGGATTGGAGCCGCTTGATTGGAAGTCTGATCGGTGATTGTGGCTGTAGGAGCCAGTCGCTTTACAAGCTGAATCGCATGCTCGCAGTCTGCTCTGTTCTTGTAGCCTTCACCTGAAACTGCAATGATTTGCCCATTGTCAGCATGGAGGCTCCAGCGATATTCACCGGGTCTGTCGGTCTTAAGCCTGAAGTGTGCCATCTGGTTATTTCTCCTTTGTCACACCCTTGAAAGGCTTACCATCGTCTTTGACATCCATGAACCGACCAGTATCAGAATCCCTCTTGGTCCATTGGTCCGTCTTAGGATTGTGAGTTTGGCTTCGATCTTTAACGGCCCCCTGACGGTGCCCTTTGCCAGTGTTTTTTGCCATACAGCTACCTCTTTCTTTGATGAAGGGTGATTACGCGACGGAGTACGTAAATCAGCATATCCGCTACTTATCGTAGCACAGAGCAAAAAAAAGTCAACCCTTCATCTTTACGAAATTCGACGCCTTGGTTCGGAAGCTGTCCGTTCGTAAAGGAAGTCAACCTGAAGGAGGCGCACTCTTGCAGCATCAGTTGACACCTGAAAGGCTTTTTGGACTCGGCTGATCAGCCAAACACTCTCTAGTGAGCCAAGTACCGGACTACTTATCAGGCCAGTGTCCGACAAGAATTTGTGAGCAATACGACGGAGCGAGGTAAATGGCATTAGAAATGCACCAGACGCATAAGCCGCCTGCCACTCCATCCAGTCAACGCGACTTTGACCTGAGTCTCTAGGAAGATGGCAATACGACATACGATTGTCTGGTGAGTTAGTAAACTTTGGATTTCGTAAGTATACATCCAGACCGTTATGAAACACACTATGCCCAAGCTCATGGGCAAGAGTGCTCCGCAAGCGGTTTTCTCTTTTGGGGTCTTGGAGTTCGCACGCGATTCGCACCTTGGGTTTCCTGCCGCTAACAAATTCAGTCACGCCCTCCACACTGTGGCCCTCGTTAGACAAGTCCGCATATAAATCCAAATCCTCAACGTGCTGTTCGACAAGGATAATGAGGTCGTTCGTGCTCATTGGATATTCGACGCGCTGGTACTTTCTTCGGAGGAACGATGAAACAATGCCTTCGCATCTACGATCCAATTCCGATAGTTCGTAGTACGGTCGCCGCGTGAAACGTCCAGATCGGTCAGGAATCCATCTCATTACTACTACTAGCCTGTTATGGTTCGTCGGAATGCCTTAAAGCCATCCTCAACTTGCTTAGGGTCTAGTTGGAGCTTCCTAATGTCAGTGGGAAGTTCTCCAGCTAAGAAATACAAGTATTCTCTAGATAAACCTAACCTTTCGGCAAATTGATTCAGCAAGTGGTTGGGAGGCGGATTACGTCGGTCCCGCTCTATGTCATTCAAGTACTGAGCCGATATGGGTGTACCATCTTCTTTCATAATAAGATTAGCCAAGTCTCTCTGGCTCAAGCCCGCTTCCTTACGGTGTCTAGCAATGATCTGGCCGAAAGTCATACAGTCTCCTCATAGCTCGTAATATCCGCTGCTCCGCATAACAGCATATTAACATATTAGATTCCTTAAGTAAAGAAGGCCAGCACTGAGGCACAACTGCATTACAACTGAGAGACCCCATCCCTACGAGGATCTGTATGAACCCCTTAAAATTCCAAATGCTGAAACGAAAAAAGATAACACAGCTAGCCCGCAAGTATTTTAAGCAGGATCGAGGCGCTTATGAGTACGGACGGACCTGACTCCAGTATGCAGGACAAGTACGATTCCACCAATAACATGCGGGGTACGTACGCTCAACGCGACGCCGAACGTCTGACGGAGACGGAGCACCTGTTGCGGTCATCTAAGAACGCCGAGCGCTTGCAAGCGGCGCTTGACCTGGTAAAGGCGGAAACAACTCTGTCGCAGACTATAGACGAGCTACGCCAAGAAGTCGGCTTGAGCGACGAAGAATAGGTAAGCAGCGCCAAAGCACTGTTTTCGAGGCGTCATCCAAGGAAGCTACCTCTGCATACGAGGCACCAAGACGCGGCCTGAGTCCGCAGGACGGCGAAACTTGTAGATATCGTGTTGGTTGTCAAGCGGCAGTCTGCCCGTGCAAAGGGTCAAACGGTCGCCCGGACTTGAGCACACCGAAGACTAGATGCAGCAACTTCCGCATGGCCGCCCCTACAATCTGCATCGGCCGT
>DASVVH010000191.1:0-4280 GCA_036386615.1 Ardenticatenaceae bacterium | reverse complement strand
GATCATTCAGCTCCGCAAAGTGCTCCAAGATGCTCGCTGTCGGATTCGGGCTCATGGCGGCTCTCCTTGTTCAACTTTGGGCCTCTATCCTATCGTCCCTTCAATTTTGATGCGATTGCCCTGTGGGTAGAATGCGGAATGCAGACTGCCCAGAGGGCACCCGAATGCGGAATGAACGGCAAACGACGGACACCGAATCATCAGGCGAGGGCGATGTAGCGGAGGACGGCTATAAAGTGCAGGGCGCTGCCGCCGAGGACGAAGAGGTGCCAGACCTCGTGGAAGCCGAAGTGCGGGTGGAAGTTGGGGCGCTGTAACATGAAGACGACGGCCCCGGCGCTGTAGAGCAGGCCCCCACCCACCAGCAGGAGCAGCCCGCCCGGCGGCATCAGGTTCACCAATTCAGGGAGCAGGATGACGCTGAACCAGCCCATGCCGACGTAGAAGAGGGTCGAGATGTGGCCCGTTTTCCAGTGCAGGCGTGAAAGTTTGAAGACGATGCCGACGAGCGCCAGCGCCCAGATGGCGCTGAGGGTGCCCCAGCGCCAGCCTCCGGTCAGGAGGTTGTAGCAGAGGGGGGTGTAGGTTCCGGCGATGAGCGCGTAGATGGCGGCATGGTCGAAGCGGTTGAGCCAGATGAGTAGGCTCGGTGGCCCCTGGACGAGGTGCAGCGCCGCGCTCGCGGAGTAGAGCAGGATAAGGCTGACGCCGTAGATGGCGAGCGTCGCCATGCGGGGCGTGTCGTGGTGGGTGAGGGTTATGAGCCAGATGAGGCCCACCACGCCCAGCAGTGCCCCGGCAAGGTGCGTGAAGCCACTCACGGGTTCGCGGCAGTGCCGCACGGCGAACGTGCCGACCGCGCGAAGGGAATTCGTAATCATAAGCGGCTGTTCACGTATCAAGAGGCTGCTGGCGCGTGGCTGTGCCGGGCAACGGCGTCAGGGCGAAGCTGCGCGCCCTCTGCTGGCTCGCTACCCTCCATCTCCAGCACGACCTTCATGGTTCCCGGCCTGCTGGCGTGCTCGAAGGCGGCAAGCGCCTCGTTGAGCGGGTAGCGGGCCGTGATGAGGGACTTCACGTCTACCAGCCCCTGTTCCAGCAGGCGCAGCGCTGGGGCGAAAGGGCCACAGCGCGAGCCGAGCAGGTGTATCTCGTCCACGACCAGGGCGCTGATGTCGAGGTCCAGCGTGCCCTGATAGGTGCTCTTGAGCACGATGGTTCCGCGAGGGCGCACCAACCGCCGCGCCGTGTGGAAGCCCGAAGCGTTGCCCGTGCATTCGACGGCAACGTTGGCCCACTTCGCGGGCAGGCGGCTCTCCTCGCCGCGCGCGACGGCCTCGGTAGCGATGCCGCGCCGGGCCAGAATCTCCAACTTGTCCTCGTGGCGGCCAATGACGTGAAGCTGGCAGCCTGTCAGGGCGATGACCTGCGCCACCAGCAGCCCCAGCTTGCCGTCCCCGATGACGGCCACGCGGTCAGAAGGTCGGATGGAAATCTGCTCCAGAATCTCGCAGGCTGCCGCCAGAGGCTCCGTGAAGAGCGCCTCGTCATCCGTCACGTTGTCGGGCACGCGCAGCAGGTTACGTGTCGGGAGCACGGTATACTCCGCGTGCGTCCCATCGCGGCGATCAATGCCGAGCGTGGTGCGGTGGGGGCAGTGTGTCGGGTTCCCGGCAAGGCAGGTGTCGCACTCGCCGCAGTAGGCGTTAATCTCGCCCGCCACGCGCGTGCCCTCGAGCGACGCGTCCGAACTCTCCTCCACGATGCCGACGAACTCGTGCCCTAGCACGCCCGCGAAGCCCATGTAGCCGCGCATTAGTTCAAGGTCCGTGTTGCAGATGCCTGCTTTCAGGACGCGAACCAGGCTCTCGCCCGGCGCAAGCGGGGGCAGGGGGTAATCCTCGTGTAACGTTAAGGTGCTATCGAAGCGCAGCGCGCGCATCCTGCTATCTCCTTGCTATCGGTACTGGTGCCGTAAGGTGTCACATTCAGTTAGTTACGGCAACTCTGAGGATAGTAGCACTGCGCCGCTCTGAGGTAAAGCGGGGAACAGTCATACGCCAGGGCTGTGTCAACGTGGGATAGGGGAAGGAAGAGGGGGAGCGAGAAGGGGGCCGCACAGGAGAGAGGCCAGTAACGGCCAGTAACGGCCAGTACTGGCGAGCAAAGAAAGGCCAGTATGGTGGTAAGTAGTTGCTTTATGGTTGTTAGATGCATTATAAGTCGTGCGGCTTTGACACAGCCCTGAGTCATACATGTACGGATACACAAGGTTGGCATACAGGTTGGCCCTGTCAGGAAGGGCGGGGGAAGCGTGCTTACACTCTACGCTAGGCGTGTTGCTGGGTGGATCCTTCGCTTCGCTCAGGATGACATGTATGTAGCTAGATGTTATGCGAAGTGTCGCTGATCAAAGATCTGTGTGCTAACCTCGTGAAACCGTACTCATACACTGTTGCGGCAGGAGCGACAACAAAGGGTGGCCGTACCACCCTACTTTCTCCCTGAGCGTTATCGGGCCGGGTGAACCACCATGCGGGAGGCGCAGCCTCGGAAGAGCAGGCCCGCGACGAGGCCGAAGACAAAGCCACCGATGTGCGCCCAGTAGGCGACGCCATCCGTCTCTGCGGTGTTCGCAATCGCGCCGAATCCGTTGACGAACTGCGTCACGCCCCAGACGCCGAGAAAGACTAGCGCGTTGACATAAGTCATACCAGTGCCACGCCTGCCGCCCATGATGAGCATCTTGACCTTGTTGCCGGGGAACATCAGCAGATAGGCCCCCAGTATTGCCGAGATGGCTCCACTCGCGCCGACCGCGGGGATGGTGCTGCCGAGGTTCGTCATGACGTGAGCCAGCGTCGCCGCGAAGCCGCCGAGCATGTAGAAGATGAAGTAGGGGATGTGCCCCATCACCGTCTCGATGTTGTCCCCGAAGACCCACAGAAAGAGCATGTTGCCAATCAGGTGCATCCAGCCGCCGTGCAGGAACATGGAGGTGAGGACGGTAATCAACCCCTGCCCCTGTTCCAGGTCCGCCGGAACCGCGCCGTAGGTCTGGATGAAGTTGTTGATGGCGCTCGCGTTGCCCATTCGGGGCACTTCAAGGAGGACGAAGACGAGGATGTTGATGGCGAGGAGCGCGTAGGTCACGAATGAGAAACGCTCCTCGACCAAATCCTGATCACCGACTGGAAACATGGTTCACTCCTTTCGTGGTGCTCGATACGGACCGACGACCGACGACTGACGACCGACGACCGCTACGGCAGAACGGAAACGGCGGGCATGGCTCACCGTTTGTTCTGCCTAAGGGACGAGAATCAGGGTTCCGAAGGTTTGAGGACGGTTGAAAGGCACTTGGCGCGTGGTGCTTACCTGCGTCTGCTGCTGGCTGATGGAAGGGTTGTCGTTGTCGTTCAGGGCGACGGCGTATCCGAGTTCCAGCCCCTCGCGCGGCTCCACACCCAGCACGCGCCAGGGGATGCTCACCTCCAGTTGATAGCCAGCGCCCGAAGTAGGAAAGGCGCGCACTCTTAACTGTTCGTTGCGCCCCTGCTCGCGCGCGCCTGGGTCGTAAACCACCCCTTCGGCGCGCCGCCTGTCGAAATCGCCGGGCGAGAAGGCGAGGTGAAAGTCGTCGCCGTTGGCCTCCGCCACGTTCTGATCGCCATACAGGTCAGTGTCAATCCACAACTCAATGGAGTCGCCCAGGTATAGCTCGTAGCTCTCGGTGTTCTGCACGAACACATCGTCCGTGCGGTCAATGGCGAGATAGAGGTTCTGCTCGTCCCACGCGAGCCGCGCCTGACCGCTCAGGTCGGTTAGCCCCGTGTAGGGTTCCGTCCCTTGTTCCTCAAAGACGAGGCTGGTGACTGAAACGGGGGTGATGCCGTCCCAATCATTAAGCGTGCCATCTACATTGATTCTCCGGTCCCTGTCGCGCAGTCCCGCGAAAGCGTTAGGCCCGTTGGGGCCTTCAGGTAGCAGAATCGGCGCGGACGTGGCTGTCGGCTCCGGCGTGGGCGGTGGGATTGTGGCGGTGGGTTCTGCTGTGGGCGGCGTGGTCGGTTCGGCTGTTGGTGGCTCAGGTGTCGGAGGGGGCGTAGGCGACGCAGTCACGGGCAGCGTCGGGAGCGGTTGTGTTGCGCTCGGCTCTTCCGCCGCGACGGGCTGTGTCACGCTGGCTTCCACCACAATAACTGGCTGCGTGGCGCTCGGTTCCGCCGCCGCGACGGGTTGCGTCTGGCTCGGCTCTGCCGCCACGATGGGCTGCGCCG
>DASVVH010000190.1:0-13836 GCA_036386615.1 Ardenticatenaceae bacterium | reverse complement strand
CGGCTTGTTCCAACTGCGTAACTCCTATGAGTGGTTACTTCAGTTGATGAGAGTGGGAGGAAGAGGGCGGTCATCCAAGGAGACCACAGACGGTTCCGGCGCTGACTCGCCCTTTGGCGTAGTGCTTGTAAACCTCGCTGGCTATGATGGCGTGCTGATGAAAGTCCATAGTCCTCCGCAGGTGGCTATCGGGTTTCGCGCATTTCTGCGCTACAATCTATTGTAGAACTCTGATGCAATTATTGAGGGTTGGCACACGAAGATGGGGTTGTATCACTGGGAAGCTCCTGGAAAGTCGCTATCGGCGGATACGGGTTTGAGATGACAGTTAAGACTTATCTACGGACTAAAGATCTTGCTCAGGCGGTCCACGTCAGCGTGCAGCAGGTGCGTAACTACGAGGCTAACGGCTTTATACCAGTCGTCGAGCGCAGCCCAAGTGGGTATCGTCGCTATACCGAGCAGCATCTTTTGGCGCTCCAAACGGCCAGGCATCTGATAGATGGCTATAGCTGGCAGCGGGCGCAGCAAATCATGCAGGCGGCGCATGAGGGCAGGCTTTCCGAGGCGCTAGCGCTCATTGATGAGCACCACGCCGAGCTTGACAGGACGCGCCTACAGCTTGAGCAAACCCTGGCAGCGCTCAACGTACTAGCGGCACAATTGCCTTCAGAGACGCATCCGCGCCTTTCGCAGCGCTTGCGCGTGGGCGCGGCAGCGCGCCTCGCGGGAGTACGGGTTTCGGCGCTGCGCTTCTGGGAGCAGCAGGGGCTGTTGAAGCCCATCCGCGAAAAGGGCAGCAAATATCGGCTCTATGACGAGAAACAGCTACGCCGCCTCCGCATTGTGGCTTTGCTCCGGCAGGCCAACTACGACTTCGCCGCCATTCGTACAACGTTGGATGAGCTTGAGGCAGGGCAGCCGCAGCGCGCGGTGGCGGCAGTCGAACAGCGGCGCAGCGAGGTTGCCAGCACCAGTTGGCGGTGTCTCCGGGCAATGGCTTCGTTTTATGGCTACGCAAGCGAGTTTCTGGAAGGTGAGGAGACTACGACTCTCGATCCATCATACTCCGCTCCCGCGTCAGTTCCAGTCCTATGAAGAGGTGCTGGGTAATATATGGAAGCCAATAAGGTTGCGGCGGGCTTCTTCAGCCGCATGGTAGAAGGCTCGCTCCTTGCCTCCGGCTAGTATCGTTTACCCTGTAACAGTTAAGCGTGATACACTGAGATTCCGCGAAATGCCGGAACCGTTCATGGCCGTGCCAAATCTCTGCCGGGACGGCGCAGATGAGGGGTAAAGTGCCAGATGTTGGCTCGGCTCGTGCTAGGAGTAGCCGACATATAGCTCAGAGTCCGGTAGTGAGGAGATAGAGATGGGAACCATCCGGCAACTGGAAGGCGTGGACCCGCAGAAGGGGGTCAACGATTACGGGAACGTGGAGTTCGCGGACCCGGTCAACCATCGCTTTCCAATTGACACGCCCGAACGAACGCGCCAGTCTTACCGTCTCTTCGACATGGAGGCGAAGTCTTCCCCCAATTATGACGCGGCGGAAAGTGAACTCATCCTGAGCCGCATTCTGGCGGCGGCGCGGGCGCAGGGCGTGAGCATTGGCCCGGAAACGGGCGGCAGTGTGGGCGGGCACGCGGAAGAGTAGAGAAGGGCTTGGAAGCGCAAGGATGACAAGTCACACGGGCGAAGTGCCATTTGTCACCCGTGCAGCGTTTGTGAAAAAAGGGACTTGTGCTATGTTTAGGGCTGTGTTATACTGCTGCCATTCCCAGAGTTGTTCAGTGTAGTGGTGCATCCATAGGCTTCGCCTTTGTGAAACAAAGCACAAATAGCCGCTACCGTGCAGTAACCCGCAGGTGTGCCATAGGTCAGTCGCTCGGCGCGTCAAGGTGTGGACGCCAATCGTCAGAATGTTGAGGCCGTGATGGTTCTTTCTGACGGAGGTTCCGGTGCCCACCGCCTGTTCATGCCTGCAAAGAGGACAATTCAGAGCCGTGCATTCCGTAGCGTTGACATCTTCATCCCTGTCAAGGAGGACGAATCTCAGTGAGTAGACTCCTCAACCCTAGAGTTCTCGTGCCGTTGTTAGTCGTCGCCGTGCTGATTTTCATCAGCCTTCGATTCTTCTCGGTTCCTCTGCCGGGCATTCAGCTTCCCGCCGAGCAGATCAGCTTCGGTGCCTTCTCCCTTCCTAACACTTTCCTGGCTACCCTGCTGGCAGACGTGACAGTGCTGGCGCTGGCTTTTGCCGCCACGCGCAAGATGTCGCTGGTGCCGAGCGGAATCCAGAACGTGATGGAGTGGATGGTCGAGGGGCTGTATAACATGGCGGAAGACATTGGGGGCCACAATGCCCGCAAGTTCTTTCCCTGGGCGATGACCATCTTCCTGCTCGTGCTGGTGGCGAACTGGTGGGAGTTCATTCCCGGCTTCGACTCCATCGGGTATCTGGAAAGCCACGTCGCGCCCGGCACGGAAGAGGACGTGCTGACCCACTTCGCGGTTGAGCAATACGGGCCAATACGTACCATCGTGAACGAGCCGTACACGCCGACCTACGAGGAGTATCACGAGGCGCACGAGGCGCACGTTCTGCCGACGAACGAGGCGACGGGCAAGCCAGTGGCGGTTCTGGTACCCTTCCTGCGCGCCGCCACGACGGATTTGAACTTCACGCTGGCTCTGGCGTTGAGCACGGTCCTGCTGGTTCAAATCTTCGGCATTCAGGCGCTTGGCCTGGGGTACTTCTCCAAGTTCCTGAACTTCAAGGGTGGCGCGATGGGGTTTGTGGTGGGGTTGTTCGAGATTATCTCTGAACTCTCCCGCATCCTCTCGTTTGCCTTTCGTCTCTTCGGCAACATCTTCGGCGGTCAGGTGCTCCTCTTCGTGCTCACCTTCCTCGTGCCCTGGCTGCTGCCCGTGCCTTTCTACGGGCTGGAAATCTTCGTCGGCGCAATTCAGGCTTTCGTCTTCTTCCTGCTGACCCTGGTCTTCTTCTCCGGCGCGGTGGTCAGCCACGACGAGCATCACTAGGATGTGACAGGACGTTACAGGTAATCATTCCTGCAGCCTGAAGGGAAGTGACCCCAGGCTGCCAAACACAGACGGAAAACAATCCCTAATCTCTCTTCATATCAGGAGGAAACCTAGATGGAAGTTGGTACTGGCCTTAACAACCTGGGTGCGGGTCTGGCAATCGGCCTCGGCGGCATCGGCCCCGGTATCGGTATCGGTCTGGTCTTCCTGGGGGCGCTCCAGGCAATTGGGCGCAACCCGGAAGCCGCGCCTGAGATTCGGACGAACATGCTCCTCGGAGCGGTGCTTTGTGAGTCCGTCGCCATCTACGGTCTGGTCGTGGCGCTCATCCTCAAGTTCGTCCAGTAGCTTCAACTCAGGGCGATAACTCCCCTGTTTGTTTAAAGGAGGTACGACCAGTGGAAGCACTAGGTATTAATGGGCCGTTCCTGGTGGCGCAGATTGTCAACTTTTTGATTGTCCTGTTCCTGCTGAACAGGTTCCTGTACCGGCCCATCCTGAACATGCTGGACCAGCGCCGCGAGAGGATTCGCGAGAGTCTGAGCGCCGCCGAGACGGCACGCGCCGAGGCCGCAACGCAGACGCGCAACAACGAGGAAGTTCTGGCGCAGGCCCGCCGCGAGGCGCAGGAACTCCGGCGGCAGGCGCAGGAGAGCGCCCAGCGCGAGCGCGAGGAGATTCTGGCGCGGGCGCAGCGCGACGCCGAGGCACTGACCCAGCGCGCGCAGAGCGAGATTGCTTACGAGCGGCAGCAGGCGATGGCTGGGCTGCGCGAGGAAGTGGCGCAACTCTCGCTCGCCATCGCCCGCAAGACGATTGGTCAATCCCTCGTGAACGAGCAGGCCCACTCCCGCATCGTCGAGGAGTTTCTGGCCGAGGCAGGCTCCAATGGAGGCGGCAGAAGCCCTTCGGGCGGAGGTAGGTAGCCAGTGAACAACAACACCGCACAGACCTACGCGCAGGGACTCGTGCAGGCCGCGCTGGGCCTATGGGTCGAACAACTGGAGGCGGTGCAGCGCAGCTACCAGCGCCAGTCGGAGGCGGCGACGCGGTTGACTGACCCGAACGCGCCGCCCAGCGAGCGCGAGACGGCGGTTCGCGCGCTCATCCCGAAGGACGCCGCCCCAGAAGTCGCCCGCTTCGTGCGCCTGCTGGCACAGAACGGCGACCTTCGCTTTCTGGAAGAGATAATTCGCCAGATTCGCACGAGCGCGCCCAACCTGAGCGGGCAGGACGCGGTGACGGTCTCCACCGCGCACCCGCTCTCCATCAGTGACCGCGAGAAGCTGGAGGCGCGGCTGCGCGCGGATTACGGGGCGGACCAGTTCCACTACGAGGTGGAGCCTGAACTGCTCGGTGGCCTGCGGGTTCGCATCGGCGACCGCGTGATTGATCATTCCGTCGCCGCGCGGCTGGAAGCGCTGCGCGGGCGGCTCGTCAGTTAGATGTAAATCGGTGCCCCGGCGGTTCATCGTCGGGGCACTAACGGGTTTTCAACCCACTAGAAGGAGATAGCATCATGGCGATGCGAGTTGAAGATATTACCGCCTATCTGCGGCAGCAGATCGAGGCATTTGAAGCGCCAACCGTGCAGGCCGTCAACGTCGGCGAGGTGGTGGAGGTTGGCGACGGGATTGCCCGCGCCAGGGGCCTGAACAACGTGATGGCGCAGGAGTTGGTGGAGTTCCCGCCGACGGAGAATCACGAGAACACCCTCTTCGGACTGGCGTTCAACCTCGCCGCCGAGGAGGTAGGTATCATCCTCTTCGGCGAGGCGGAAGCCGTCGAGGAAGGCGACATCGTTCAGGGCACGGGCCGCGTCATCTCGGTCCCGGTGGGGCAGGCGCTGCTGGGCCGCGTGGTGAACGCGCTCGGCCAGCCCATTGACGGCAAGGGGCCGGTTGTGACCGACAAACTGCGCCCCGTCGAGGTGATTGCCCCTAACGTGGCGATGCGCCAGTCGGTAAGCGTGCCTCTCCAGACGGGCATCAAGGCGATTGACGCCATGACGGCCATCGGACGCGGCCAGCGCCAGTTGATTATCGGCGACCGACAGACGGGCAAATCGGCTGTCGCGCTCGATACCATCATCAACCAGAGGGGGCAGGGCATCGTCTGCATCTACGTCGCCATCGGGCTAAAGCGGGCGCAGATTGTGCAGACGGTGAACATCCTGGAGCGACACGGCGCGATGGAATACACCATCGTCGTCGCCGCCTCGGCCTCGGACGCCGCCTCGCTGCAATACATCGCTCCCTACGCGGGGACGGCGATGGGCGAAGAGGTGATGTTCAACGGCCTCACCGTGAATGGGCAGGAGGTGCGCGACGCCCTCATCGTCTACGACGACCTTTCCAAGCACGCCTGGGCCTATCGGCAGGTGTCGCTGCTGCTGCGCCGCCCTCCGGGACGCGAGGCGTACCCCGGCGACGTTTTCTACCTGCACAGCCGCCTGCTGGAACGCTCCGCGCGTCTGAACAACGAGCTTGGCGGCGGGTCGCTGACGGCGCTGCCCTTTATCGAGACGCTGCTGGGCGACGTGTCGGCCTACGTGCCGACGAACGTCATCTCGATTACCGACGGCCAGATTTACCTGGAATCGGACCTCTTCTACGCGGGCATCCGCCCGGCTATCAACACGGGTATCTCGGTCTCTCGCGTGGGTGGGGCGGCGCAGACGAAGGCGATGAAGAAGGTCGCGGGTAGCCTCCGGCTCGACATGTCGCAGTTCCGCGAGTTGGCGGCCTTCGCGCAGTTCGGCTCCGACCTCGACAAGTCCACGCGGCAGGCGCTGGAGCGCGGCCAGCGGATGCAGGAGATTCTGAAGCAGCCGCAGTACGCGCCGCTCTCGCTGGCGGAAGAGGTGATGATTCTCTTCGCGGGGACGCGCGGCTTCCTGGACGACGTGGCGCTGGAAAACGTCCGCGAGTGGGAGGAGCAGTTCTTCAGCTTCATGCACGCGAACCACCCGGAGGTAGTCGCGACGATAACGCAGGAGCGGAACCTTTCGGACGAAACGATTGAGAGCCTGACCGCCGCTATACGAGCCTTCAAGCAGAGTTCACCATTAAGCTAATCGAGCGGGCGGGTGGCGATACGCTCGCCACCCGCCGCTTGCCTTGTTGAACGATGCAAGATTTTTCTCGCCGTGCTCTGGCGCTCGTGGCGGTGCTGTGCGCGCTGGCGGGGTGCGCTCCGCGCGAGGGGAGCGCCGACAGGCCCGTAGAGGTGGTGACGGTGGTGGTGACGCAGACACCGGGGCCGACGCAGACTCCGGTCATCATCACGGAGGTTCAGACGGTGGTCGTCGTGGCGACTGCCGAGCCGAGCGCATCACCCTCGGCCACCCTCACGGCGACGGTCACTGAGACGGCGACGCCGGAGGCGACGGAGCGGGCCGCGCCGCCGGACCCAAGCGCCACCGCGTCGGCGACGCCGACAGCCACCGCCACGAGCAGGCCCACCCACACGCGGACCCCGGAGCCTGTGCAGACCTTCCGGTACGAGGCTCCCCGGCTCACGGTGCCCGCGAACCGCGACACCTTCTCGAACGATCCGCCGACGCTCCGTTGGGAGCCGGTGCCGCTCGGCCCCGACGAGTACTACGAGGTGACTATCGAGCGGCTGTGGCAGAACCAGCCCTACTACGCGGGGAGCGATTGGGTGAGGGAGCCGCAGATGGCCGTGCCCTCCTTCGTGCGCGGCACCTCCGACACCACTCACTATACGTGGTGGGTGACGATTAAGCGGCTGACGGGCGCAAACGCGTCCGGGGGCAAGGTGGGCGAGGCCATCAGCCCGCCCAGTGAACAGCGAACCTTTACATGGCAACCGGGGTAGGCGAGCCGCCTTTTCGCTCGGACGAGAGCGTGCTCTGCCCGCGCTGTGGCGCTTCCAATCCCCCCGGTACGATAACCTGCCAGCAGTGCGGTCAGGATCTTCGGCTGGTGGCGCGGGCCGTTCGCCTGCGGGGCGCGGCCTCGCGCCGCGCGCGGGAGCGCCCGGAATGGCTCTTGCCTGCCGTCGCTATCGTGCTCATTACGCTTCTGGCGCTGCTCGGCTGGTGGCAGAATGACCGTCGGCAGCGCGCGGAGCAGGTGGCGCTTCAGCACTACCTGAACGGCGTCTGGGCCTCCGAGGTCGGGCGGTGGGACATCGCGGCGGCAGAGTTCGAGGCGGCGGGCGAGTTCCGCGACGCGGCCCAACGGCAGGAGCAGGCCCAGGCGAGCCTGGGTCAGGTCGAGGAGCGATACCGCGAGGCACTGTTCCTGCGCGGCGCGGGCAGACCCTGGGACGCGGCCTTCCTGCTGCAACAGGTGGTGACGGTCATCCCGGACTACGAGTTGGCGCGGGAATACCTGATTGAGTCGCGCCGCCTGATGGGTCCGATGGTGCTCTTCCGCCGGATGGCGAACGTGCTCCTGTCCGACGCGACGGAGGTGGTGCTGGCAACCGCCGAGCGCGGCGAGGAGACGACGCTGGCGCAGCAGTTAGCCGAGGGGGTGAATGCCCGCGTCTCGCCGGATGGGCAGTGGCTCGTCTACGAGGCGCTGGACAACAGCCGCTCCTCCCTCTGGCTGGCCGAGGTGGCGACGGGTGAGCAGGTGCCCCTCGTGGAGGCGTCGGAGGATAGCTGGGCGCAGTGGAGTCCCACCGGGAGCCACCTGCTCTACGGCTGGGAGGGCGCGCAGGGGTGGTCCGTCTTCTTGCACGGCCCCGCGACGGGCAAGAGCCGCCGCCTGCTGCGCGGGGCGGACATCGCGGCGGGCGACTTCTCACCGCAAGGCAGTTGGTTCACGCTCTGGGAGCGGCGGAGCAACCAGTGGTCGCTCTTTCTGGGGCAGACGGAGAGCGACGACGCCCCGGCGAAGTTGGTCGAGCGGGCCGATTCGATTGGGCGCGTGGATTGGGCAGACGACGAGGCGCAGGTCGCCTTCGGCCACTTTCTTGATGGTTTCTGGCACCTTTACACCATTGAGCCGGGCGCGGGAGCGCCGCGAGAGGTCACGCCGGGCGTGGATTATGCCTGGATTGTCTACCGCCCGGAGGGCGACGCCCTGGCGCTGTGGCGCTGGGATGAGCAGGTCGGCACGCTCTCGATGTCGAACCGGGCAGAGGGGCAGGAGCGCGAGTTGCTGCGCGGCCCGGCGGATTCATGGGCGCGGTGGAGCCTCGACGGGCGCTGGTTGGCGGCGGGGGAGTGGAACGGACGTAGCTGGCGCTTGCATCTGTGGGATATGCTGGAATCTCCCGACGCGCCCGTCACCTTGGCCGACGAGACGAACGAGGTGGAGGCCATCTTTGCCGGGGACAGCCAGCGCCTGCTCTACCGCGTGTGGCGAGGGGAGCGATGGACCGTGACGGCGCGTGACCTGACGAGCGGCGAGGAGAGCGTTCTGCTGGCGGATGTGCCGTCGGCGCAGGCGCGCTGGGCACCCGACGGCGAGCACGTCCTGCTCTGGTGGACGGAGGCCCCAAGCGACGAAGTGCCGGACCCGGTGGGCGGCACGCTGGCCGTCGCGGAGGCCGCGACGGGCCGCCGCATCACCTTGAGTGGTGAGCTAGCGGCGGCGCAGGGGGCCTTCTCGCGGGACGGCAGCAAGATGGCGCTGGCGATGCAGCCCGTCGGCAGCACGGCCAGCACCTGGGTCGTCAACCCGGACGGCACGGGCCTTCTGGAACTGGACCCACAGAGCTACCGCGTCTACTGGGCCAGCGCGCCCTGGGAATTCGGCCCGCGCCTGCCGGGGGGAATTCAAAATTAGCAGCCGACGAAAGACGAAAGACGAAAGACGAAGGACGAAGGACACGGCATAACGCAAGGGCGCTAAGACGCAAGGTCGCAAAGGGATTTCATAAATATAGAGTGCGATAACATAGAGTGAATAAAACCTTTGTGTCCGTCCTTTGTGTCCTTCGCATAAAGCGCCTACTGTTGGTGTGCCTTTGTGGTGAAAAAGCCGTTAACGGTCATGGCGAACAGATACTAGAAGCAGCCGGAGGGTGAACGGATGGCAAACCCACGAGAAATTTTGCGGCGGATTCGCTCCGTCAAAAACATCGGCCAGGTGACGCGCGCGATGGAGGCCGTCTCCGCCTCGCGCATGCGCCGCGCCCAGCAGCGCACCACCGCCTCCCGCGAGTACGCGGGCAAGGCGCGCGAGGTGCTCTCCTTCCTGGCCTCGCAGCCGGGCGCGGAGAACGCGCACACCCTCCTGCAAGAGCGCGAGACCGTCCGCCGCGTGGCGCTGGAGCTCGTCACGCCGAACCGGGGGCTGGCGGGCGCGCTCATCTCCAACATCCTGCGCGTGGCGATGCGCTTCATCGAGCAGAACCGTGACAGGGAAATCGTCGTCATCGCGATGGGCCGCAAGGGGCGCGATTTCATGCGTCGCTACGGGCCACGCCTCGTCGCGGAGTTCACCTATCCCGGCGACAACCCCACCACCGCCATGACGACGCCCATGAGCCAACTGGTGATGGATAGCTTCCTGTCGGGCGAGTTCGACGCGGTCTACCTCATCTACGCCGAGTTCGTCAGCCTGCTGAACCAGCGCCCTGTTGTCCACCAACTCCTGCCGATGAGGCCGGAGGCGGCGGAGAACACGATGTCGGCGGAATATCTTATCGAGCCGGACCCCAACTCTGTGCTAGAATATCTACTCCCCGCGCTCGTGGATATGCAGGTCTACCAGGCCGTTCTGGAGTCGCAGGCGTCCGAGCACTCGGCGCGCATGGTGGCGATGCGCGCCGCGACGGACGCGGGCAAGCAACTCGTCGAAGACCTGCGCCTGACCTACAACAAGGCGCGGCAGACGGCCATCACTAGCGAGATTCTGGACATCGCGGGCGGCGCGGAAGCGCTGGCCCAATCAGGAGAATAATCTCTGCGGAGCCATCCCGCCGGGAAGCTCCACACGAGTTGCTGACCAAGCTGTTTTACAAAAGAAGGAGACTGATAATGGCGGAAGGCGCAGTCGGAAAAGTCAGACAGGTCATCGGCCCCATTCTGGACATTGAATTCCCGGAAGGGCGGGTGCCCGAAATCTACAACGCGCTCGAAGTTCAACTCAACAATGGGTCCAAGCTCATCACGGAGGTGCAGCAGCACCTCGGCGACAACTGGGTCCGCACCGTTGCGATGGACACAACGGACGGCCTGCCTCGCGGGCTGGATGCCGTAGACACGGGCAAGCCCATCTCCGTGCCCGTCGGGCGCGGCGTGCTGGGCCGCCTGATGAACGTGCTCGGCCAGCCGATTGACGGCCTGGGGCCGCTTGAGGCCGAGGCGTACCACCCCATCCACCGCGCCGCGCCCCCCTTCGATGAGCAGGCGACCTCGGCGGAAGTGCTCGTGACGGGGATGAAGGTCATTGACCTGATTGCCCCCTTCACCAAGGGCGGCAAGACCGGCATCTTCGGCGGCGCGGGCACGGGTAAGACCGTTATCATCCAGGAGCTGATTGACACCGTTGCCAAGGTCCACCAGGGCTACTCCGTCTTCGTGGGCATCGGCGAGCGCTCCCGCGAGGGCAACGACCTCTGGCACGAGCTAGAAGAGTCGAAGACACTGCCTAACGTGGCGCTCGTCTTCGGCCAGATGAACGAGCCGCCGGGCGTGCGCCTCCGCGTCGGCCTGACGGGACTCACGATGGCCGAGTACTTCCGCGACGAGGGCCGCGATGTGCTCGTCTTCATTGATAACATCTTCCGCTTCGTCATGAGCGGGTCGGAAGTGTCGGCGCTCCTGGGCCGCATGCCCAGCGCTGTCGGCTACCAGCCGACCCTCGCGGGCGAGATGGGCGACCTTCAGGAGCGCATCACCTCCACCAAGACGGGTTCCATCACCTCGCTCCAGGCGGTCTACGTTCCCGCCGACGACTACTCGGACCCCGCGCCCGTCGTCACCTTCGCCCACCTGGACGCCATCATCACGCTTGAGCGCTCCATCTCCGAGCAGGGCATCTACCCGGCGGTGGACCCCCTCGCCTCCACGAGCCGCATCCTCGACCCCGTCATCGTTGGCGAGGAGCACTACCGCACCGCGCGCGAGGTGCAGCGTACCCTCCAGCGCTACAAGGACCTCGCGGACGTGATTGCGATTCTCGGCGTCGAGGAGCTTTCCGAGGAGGACCGCCTCACCGTCGCCCGCGCCCGCAAGATTCAGCGCTTCCTTAGCCAGCCGATGAAGGTCGCCGAGCAGTTCACGGGCGTGAAGGGCGTCTTCACCCCACTCGAAGAGACCGTGCGCGGCTTCCGCGAGATTCTGGACGGCCAGCACGACGACCTGCCCGACCAGGCATTCTACATGGTCGGCACCATTGATGACGCCGTCGCCAAGGCCCAGCGCCTCGCGGAACAGTAAACGAGATGCGGGATTCGAGATATGAGATGCGGGATAACGGCAACGATGTAAGCCCCTGGCCTTGCAACGCACATCCCGCATCCTGTATCCCGCATCCCGCATCCCCAAAGGGGTAACACATGGCTGAAAAACTGTCACTCGACATTGTGACGATTGAGCGCAAGGTCTGGGAGGACACCGACCTCGATATGGTGATTCTCCCCGGCGCGGACGGCGAGTTGGGCATCCTGCCCCACCACGCCCCCCTGCTGACGGCGCTCAAGCCGGGCGTCATCCTCCTCCGCAAGGGTGGACACGATGAACTCTTCGCGGTGGGCGGCGGCTTTGCCGACGTTCGCCCCAACAAGGTCACGGTGCTGGCCGAAACCGCCGAGCACTCCGAGGAGATTGACCTGGAGCGGGCCGAGGCCGCGCGCCGCAGCGCCGAGGAGTTGCTGCAACGGGAACCCGAATCCGCCCCCAGCGTTGCCGCCATGCGAACCGCGCTCCTGCGCTCCCAAGCGCGTCTGAAGGTCGCACGCCGCCGCGCCCCGCGACCGGGAATGCCCGGCAGCCCTGGTGGCCCGATGGATCGCCATACATAGAGGTGCGCCGTGACGCAATTGGGATTATCACCCGCATGAATCTCACAATAACCCTCCCGGACGACCTCTACCAGCGGGCTGAAGAACGGGCCAATGCACGCGGAGAGAGTGTTGAGACCTTAGTGCAGGAGTTGGTCGAGCAGGGTCTGGAAGTGCCTTCACTCTCTCCGGCACGACAGCGGTTCCTCCAGAGCCTGGACGCTGCCCGTGCAGAGTTGGAGGCGAGCGGGAGCCTCTTTCACACATGGGAGGAGATTGAGGCCGAAAAGGCAGACCGTCGCGGTGGGGTCCGCGAGGACGACTAGTGCTGTTCTCGATAAATCCTTTGCGTCCTTGCGCCTTTGCGTCTTCGCCTAGAGCGCCTACTGTTGGTGCGTTATGCCGTGATCCGTTGCCGTTCGCGGTCGTCGGTCGTCGGTCGTCGCCCGTCGGTCGTCAGTCTCCGAGCAAAGTTGCATAAGTAGCCTGAAATCAGTAGAGTACACGTTCGCGAACGCGCGTGTACTCTACTCTTGTACAAAACCCATGCGGCAGAGGGCAGTTCGCTGTTGTGCCCTCTGCCGTCCAGCGTCCACAAAGGCGTACCTCTATGTTTTCCAGACAAATCGGAATTGACCTCGGCACCGTCAACGTCCTCGTCTACGTCAAGGGCAAGGGCCTGATTCTGCGCGAGCCGAGCGTCGTTGCCATCTCCCAGAGCGACGGCAAGATTCTCGCCGTCGGCGAGGATGCCCGCAAGATGCTGGGCCGCACCCCCGACACCATCGAGGTGAACCGCCCCATGAAGGACGGCGTCATCGCCGACTACCTCGTCACCCAGGCGATGCTTAGTCACTTCATCAAGCGCGTCGGCGGCAACCCCTTTATGAAGCCCGATGTGGTCATCAGCACCCCGGCGGGCGTCACGAGCGTCGAGAGCCGCGCCGTCGAGCACGCGGCGAAAGAGGCCGGGGCGCGTAGCGCCTTCCTCCTGCGGGAGCCTGTCGCCGCCGCGATGGGCGCGGGCATGCCCATCCACACCCCGACGGGCAACATGGTCCTCGACATCGGCGGCGGCACCAGCGAGGCGGCGGTCATCGCCATGTACGGCATCGTCGTCTCCTCCTCCGTCCGCATCGGCGGCAACAAATTCGACGAGGCCATCGCCAACTACATACGCCGCAAGTACAACCTCCTCATCGGCGACCAGACCGCCGAGGAGATAAAGATTCAGATTGGCAGCGCCATTCCGCTCGAAGAGAAGCTGCGGATGGAGGTGCGGGGCCGCGATCAGGTGGGCGGCCTGCCCAAGACGCTCATGGTCACCAGCGACGAGGTGGCCGAGGCTCTGTCCGAACCTCTCTCCGAAATCGTCAAGGTCGTCCGCAACGTCCTCGAACGCACCCCGCCGGAACTCATCAGCGACATCATTGACCGGGGCATCGTCCTCACGGGCGGCGGCGCGCTCATCCGCAACCTTGACCGCCTGCTGACTCAGGAGACGGGCGTCCCCTGCTACGTCGCCGAGAACGCGATGGCCTGCGTTGCCATCGGCGCGGGCCGCGCCCTCGAAGTCCGCGACATGATTCAACGCGCCGCGCACCAATTCTAGTCTGTGACGCGCAAAAGGGCGGGCTTTGTGCCCGCCCTTTTGCATGCTCTGTTTTCTCCTCAGATTGTCACCGCAACATTTGCAAGCTGGCGCAATGCGTGCGAGGGTGGTCGTTCTCCAGCGTCTGCTCTACCGCGCTCCCTCGTGCTCACGCTTCAGGTAATACGTCATGCTTTGCAGCGCGATGACCGGGTCAATGTACTCCACGTACACTTCCGGCGGCACCTTCAGGTGGATGGGCGCGTAAT
>DASVVH010000189.1:0-7060 GCA_036386615.1 Ardenticatenaceae bacterium | reverse complement strand
TCTCGCGCCAGAATATTGACAGCATACTTGCTGCCTGATATACTTCTCAACATGAATCAGCAAGTGCTTTCCCGCGACCCCCGAAGCCCTCGTCGCAACTCAGGCTCTGTTCCTGGGTAAATCGCGCTTGGGCGGAAAGCTACAAAGGCGACCCTTCGGACAGAGTAAAGTCCGGGGGGTTTTTTTTATGCTCACAAATACTGCATCGCCGCAGGCCCCACCGGATAGAGATTCTGTCCGGCGGGGCCGCTGTTTAAGGGAGTGATAGAGATGATACGAGCGGGCGTCATCGGCGCGACGGGCTACACCGGATATGAGACTATCCGGCTCCTGCATCGCCACCCGGAGGTAGAGATTGGCTTCGTCACGGCGCGGAGCGACGCGGGGAAGCGGGTCAGTGACCTCTACCCCACGCCTATCTCCCTCACCTTTCAGCGGGTGGAAGAGGTGGAGTTGTCGAGCGTTGACGTGCTCTTCCTGGCGCTGCCGCACGCTGCCGCTGCCGAGGTGGCGGTGCAGGGGCTAGAAGTGGGGGCAAAGGTGATTGACCTGAGCGCGGATTTTCGGCTGAAGGACGCGGCCACGTATGCGGCGTGGTACCACCACGAGCACCCCGCGCCGCACCTGTTGCCTGAAGCGGTCTACGGCCTGACGGAGTGGGCGCGGGAGGCCGTTCGCGGGAGCCGCCTCGTTGCCAACCCCGGCTGCTACCCTACCTCGATTCTGCTCGCCACCGCGCCGCTCCTCCAGGCCGGGCTGCTGGACGGGGCGACAGTGATTGCCGACTCGAAGAGTGGCGTCAGTGGCGCGGGGCGCTCGGCGAAGGTTGGTTCGCTCTTCGCGGAGGTGAGCGACAACCTGAAGCCTTACAACGTCGGCCACAGCCACCGCCATGTCGTCGAAATCGAGGAGCAGATGGGCGCGCTGGCAAGCGAGGGGCACGGCCCGCGCGGGCTTGTCTTCTCGCCGCACCTGCTGCCCGTGACGCGGGGCATTCTCTCGACTATCTACGTGCCGATGCCGGAGGCGTGGGACGCGGCGCAACTCCGCGCCCTCTATGCCGATGCGTATGCCGACGAGCCGTTCGTCTGGCTGCTGCCGCAGGGCGACACGGCGACGCTGGCGCACACGGTCAATACGAATCGCTGTGCCATCTCGCTCCATCCCGTGCCGGAGCGGGGTCAACTCATCATCGTGAGCACGATTGACAACCTCGTGAAGGGCGCGGCGGGGCAGGCGGTGCAGAATATGAACGTGATGTTCGGGCTGGAAGAGACGGCGGGCCTGGAATAAATGCGGAAGTCGGAATGCGTAATGCGGAATGAACGGCAGGCGAGGATAGCGTGATTGTTATCAAGGTGGGTGGGAACGAACTGGATGACGGGGATTTTCTGGGGGCCTTCGCGCGGGCGGTGGCGGCGCTGCCGGAGCGGCCCGTCATCGTGCATGGCGGCGGGCGCGGCACGACGCGGCTCATGGAGCGGCTTGGCCTGGAGGCGCGGTTCATCGAGGGGCAGCGTGTGACCGACGCGCAGACGCTGGAATTGACGGTGATGGGCCTCGTGGGGCAGGCAAGCACACAGTTGGTGCAGGCGCTCGTGAACGCGGGGCTGCCCGCCCTCGGCTTGAGTGGGGTGGACGCGGGGTTCGTCGTGGCGGAGAAGACAAAGGTGGCGGGCGGCGACCTGGGCGCGGTTGGCAGGCCCGTCGCGGTGCGAGTGGAGCGGCTGCGCGCCCTGCTGGACGCGGGCTTCGTTCCCTGCCTCGCCCCGGTTTCGCATAGCCAGGAGGGTATGCTGCTGAACGTCAACGCGGACTACGTAGCGCAGGCGGTGGCGGCGGCGCTCGGCGCGGAGATGCTGGTCCTGCTGACGAACGTTCCGGCGGTGATGATTCGCGGCGAGCGAGTAGCCGTCCTCACGCCGCAGCAGGTGGAAACGGAAATCGAGAGCGGCGAGATTTCGGGCGGCATGATTCCCAAGACGCGCGGCGCTGTGGAAGCTGTTGGCGCGGGCGTGCGGCGGGCGTTGATTACGGATATTACGGGTCTCCATGCTTTGGCGCGTGGGGAGCAGGCAGGCACAGCCATCATTTCAAATGGGTAGGGGAGCCACAAAAGTGACCGATACAACAACACTCGACGCGCAACGAATTATCGAGATGGAAAACGAGTTGATTGTGCAGACGTACAAGCGCCCGCCGCTCGTGCTGGAGCGCGGCGACGGGGCCTACCTCTACGACACCGACGGGCGCAAGTACCTGGACATGGTCGGCGGCATCGCCGTGAACGCGCTCGGCTACGGCGACGGGGGGATGGAAGAGGCGATACGCGAGGCTGCTTCCGGCCTGCTGCACGTCTCCAACCTGTATCACACCGCGCCGCAGGTGGAACTTGCGGCGCGGCTGGTCGGTTCCAGCTTCGCGGATAGGGTCTTCTTCTGCAACAGTGGCACGGAGGCCATCGAGGGGGCGCTGAAGTTCGCCCGCAAGTGGGCGCGGAGCACGAGTGGCAACGAGGACAAGTACGAGTTCGTCGCCTTCACCAACTCCTTTCATGGCCGCTCGATGGGAGCCGTTGCCACGACCCACACGGCGAAGTACCGCGAGCCGTTCGCGCCGCTCATCGGCGGCGTCCACTTCGCGGAGTACAACGACCTCGACAGCGCGGCAGCCATGATTGGGCCGAACACGGCGGCGGTGTTGGTGGAGCCGGTGCAGGGCGAGGGCGGCATCACGCCCGCCAGCGAAACGTTCCTGAAGGGGCTGCGCCAGTTGTGCGACGAGCACGGCGCGCTGCTCATTTTCGACGAGATTCAGTGCGGGCTGGGGCGCACGGGCACGCTCTGGGCGCACGAGGCGGTAGGCGTGACGCCTGACGTGATGACCGTCGCCAAACCGCTCGGTGGGGGGTTGCCCATCGGGGCGATTCTGGTGACGAACGAGGTGGCGGGCGCGATTGGCGTGGGCGATCACGGCTCGACCTTCGCGGGCGGGCCGTTCATCACCTCCGTCGCCCGCTACATCTTTGACCGCCTCAGCGACCCCGCCCTCCTCGACCACGTAAAGGAGATGGGTAACTACCTTGGCGAGCAGTTGAGCGAACTGCAAGCTGAACTACCCGCCATCAAGGAGATTCGTGGGCGTGGTCTGATGTGGGGCATCGAGCTTGACGAGAGTCTGCTGGCCCCCGATGTTGTCGGCAGAGCCTACCAGCACGGGCTGCTCCTCGTCGGCGCGGGGCGCAACACGCTCCGCCTGCTGCCGCCGCTCATCATCGAGCGCGAACACGTTGACGAGCTTGTAGAGAAGCTACGTGGGCTGTTGGCGACGAAGGACGAATGACGGATGACGAATGGTAGGGTGACCCTTGTGGCCGCCCACCAACACCACAGAACCACTCTACTTCGGATTCGTAGAACCGCCCTTACTTGTCATTCTGAGCGGAGCGAATCTGCGGAGCGACCTTAAGGGAATCCACCCAGATACTCTAAGTAGTAGAGTGCTGACACACTGACCAACAATTTGAATCGAAGAAAGACAATGGAAATCCTAAAGAAGAATTCAGTCCGCATCCTTCAAATCCTGGGCATCCTTATTGCGCTGTTTCTAATTGTCTCATTCATCGGGGGCTACTGGTTCGGCTGGACTTGGACAGGCTTCGGTGATTATGTTGCTCCGACTCTGGCAGAGGGCCAAGAATTCCAGCGCCGCAAGACCCTTTGGGATTGGATGGGACTGCTTATTATCCCGATTGTGCTTGCTGGTGGCACTATTTGGTTTAATAAACAAGAACGCAAAAGCGAAAGTGCAATTGCTAATGATCGTTTACGGGAAGCTGCATTGCAAGACTATTTTAGTCATATGTCAGCTCTTTTACTTGAAAAGGAGTTGAGAACCTCAGAATCAGATTCTGAGGTGCGCGCTGTTGCCAGAGCAAGGACACTTACAGCTCTCCGCATGCTAGATAAAGAACGAAAACGAAGCCTTATACGATTCTTGTATGATTCAAAGTTGATTAACACCAATGAGCCTGTCATCAGTTTAAGTGAATCCGACCTTCAGGGCGTCAATCTACATTGGATATATCTTGGGGGCATCAATCTGCGCTGGGCGGATTTGAAAGGGGCAGATTTGAGTTTGGCGACCCTTAATGGTGCTTATTTGAGCATGACGGATATAAGTGGATCTAATCTACACCAAGTAGACTTAGGAGGCACCGATTTAACAATGGCAAACCTTCAAGGAGCAGATTTAAGCGAAGCGACATTGCACAATGCTAATCTACGTGGAGCAGACCTAACCGAAGCGAACTTGCGCGCTGCAAATCTGATTGAGGCTGACCTGCATGGCGCACGTATCAATTCTGATCAGTTGGCGCAGGCTCGTTCGCTACAGGGTACTATTATGCCTGATGGTACCATCCATGGTTAGCACTTGTTATGGACTACATAAGCATTGAGATCGCTGCAACCAAAAATAACAACTGTGAAAACGTGACGTGACACCAAGACCCGCACCGGAACCTGGAAACGGTAGACCATGAACAGCAGCAACGGACACCACAACATCACCATCCGCAAGGCCACCCTTGCCGACGCGCCCGCCATTGGGGAACTCGTCAACCGCTTCTCGGCGCGGGGGCTGATGCTGCCTAAGAGCCAGGTCCAGGTCTACGAGTCGCTGCGCGAGTTCGTCGTCGCGGTGGACGAGGCGGGTGCGGTGCTCGGCTGTGGCGCGCTCCGCCTCATGTGGCACGACCTAGCGGAGGTGCGCTCCCTCGCGGTGGACGACAGCGCGCAGGGAATGGGGCTGGGCCGCCGCATGGTCGCGGCGCTGATAGAGGAGGCGCGGGAGATGGGATTGGCCCGCGTTTTCGCTTTGACCTATCAGCGTGTATTCTTTGAGAAGCTGGGTTTTGCGGTGTGTGACCGCAGCATCTTCCCGCAGAAGGTTTGGGCGGATTGCCGCGCCTGCCCCAAGCGCCACTGCTGCGACGAGATTGCGATGCTGCTGGTGCTGGACGCGGAACGCGCGGAACGCGCCAACGAAGAGGCCCGGCGACAAACTGTAGAGACCCCACCTTTTGAACACGAACCCAATTGGCAGAATTGGATCAAGGTGATTGCATGAACGATGGAAACCCCGCCTCGTCCGCCGCCGCTCCAGGTGCCGACGAGCTTCGCCGACAGGCTGCCGAGATTGTCCAGCGCCGCAAGCGCGGGCTGGCCGCGCGCCACGCGCTCGCCCCGATTGCCGAGCCGACCCCCGACCGTGCCAGAGCGACGCTCGCCGAGGGGCGACGACTCTTTGAGGAAGGCAAGATTGCCGAGGCGCTGATACGCGCCGAGGTCGTTATTGGCCTTGCCCCGCACGGAAGCACCGTGCAGGCCGAGGGCCTGATCCTGCTGGGCGACGGGCGGCTGGCGCAGGGCTACCCCCAGGCTGCCCGCGCCGCCTACAACCGCGCCCTTCACATCCACCCCGGCTCCGCCGAGGCGCGGCTGAAGCTCGCCGATGTCTACCGTAGAATCCATCAGCCGCAGCGCGCCATCCCGCTCTACATCGAGGTTCTGGCCCTCATCCGCGACCCCGACGAGGCGGCGGAGGTGCGCCTGGACCTCGCCGACACCTACCGCGCCGCAGGGCGTCCCGACGCCGCGCGCCGCGTCGTCCGCATCAGCGAGGAGGTCGGTGGTCTGAGTGGCACGCAGCAGGTCCGCGCCGCGCGCGCCTTCCTCATGCCCGACACGCCTGTGGCCCTGCTCCTGCTCCTCATCGTGCTGGCCCTGACGACCTGGGCCTTCCGCGAGGCGGGAGCGCTCGTGGCCTTCGCCGCATTCCTGTTTGGCCTCGTGCTCTACGCGACCATCCAATGGTGGCGCACCCCTGTGGAACGATAGCGCTCTAAACCAGCAGAAGCCGGAAGAGGAAGATGACCTGGAAGTGGGAACGGGCGCGGCTCGCGCTGGAAGATGGAACCGTCTACGAGGGCCGCGCCTTTGGCGCGCGCGGCTCCCGCGAGGGTGAGGTCGTCTTCAACACCAGCCTCACGGGCTATCAGGAGATTATCACCGACCCCAGCTACGCCGGGCAGATTGTCGTCATGACGGCGGCACAGGTGGGCAACACGGGTGTCAACGCCGAAGACGAGGAGGCCGCGCGCGCCTTCCTCAACGGCTTCGTCGTGCGCGACCTCAGCCCGACCGTCTCCAACTGGCGCGCCGAGCAGAGCCTGGACCAGTGGCTGACCGAGCAGGGTGTCGTCGGCATCGCGGACGTAGACACCCGCGCCCTCACCCGCAAGCTGCGTGACGAGGGTTCGATGAAGGGCGTCATCTCCACCGAGGAGCACCTGAGCAACGACGACTTGGTGGAGCGCGCCCGCGAGTGGCCCGGCCTCGTCGGCGTGGACCTCGTACAGGCCGTGACCTGCGAGGAGTCCTACAACTGGTTCGAGCCGAGCGACGAGCAGTGGCTTCCCACGCCCGCGCGCGACGGCGAGCCGTTCCACGTCGTCGCCTACGACTTTGGCATGAAACACAATATCCTGCGCCGCCTCACCTCGCACGGCTGCCGTGTCACCGTCGTCCCCGCCACCACCCCCGGCGAGGAGGTGCTTGAGATGGAGCCGGACGGCGTCTTCCTCTCCAATGGCCCCGGCGACCCCGCCGCCCTTCCCTATGCGGTGGAGGCGACCCGCGCCATTCTGGATAGCGGCAAGCCCCTCTTCGGCATCTGCCTCGGCCACCAGATTCTGGGCCGCGCCGTCGGCGGCGAGACCTACAAGCTCAAGTTCGGCCATCACGGCGGCAACCAGCCCGTCCGCTACGTGGACGAGGCGCGCGTCGAGATTTCAGCGCACAACCACAACTTCGCCGTAGACCCCGACACCCTGCCCCCCAACGTCGAGGTCACGCACGTTAACCTCAATGACGACTGCTGCGAGGGGCTGCGCCTGACCGACCGCCCCGCCTTCTCCGTCCAGTACCACCCCGAAGCCGCCCCCGGCCCCCATGACGCGGACTACCTCTTCAAACAGTTCGTGGACCTTATGGAACAG
>DASVVH010000188.1:0-2822 GCA_036386615.1 Ardenticatenaceae bacterium | reverse complement strand
CACGAAGGCAGGCTGGTCGGGTTGCAGCCCATCCACGATGACCGGGAGGGGGGCTGTCTCGCCGAACAGTTGCGTGGAGGAGGCGACGGTGCCGGTGGTGGAGCTAATCACGGCGGTGGTCTGGAAGGGGGAGAGGTCCAGCCTGTCAATGATGCCATCGCCATCGTTGTCCTCGTCGAAGAGGTCAGGCGTGCCATCGTTATCAGTATCCGGCGGGGTATCCGTCAACAGCCACTCCTGCGTGTCGGGGATGCCATCCTTGTTGGTGTCGGGGTCGAGCGGGTCGCTGTACCACATCTCGCCGCCGTAACTGAAGCCCTGAATTTCCAGCGTATCGGTAATCTGGTCGCCGTCGCTGTCCGGCACGGTGGGGTCGGTGCCGAGCAGACATTCCTGATAGTCCGTCAGCGAGTCGGCGTCGGAGTTCTGGGTGCTGGTGGAGAGCAGTTCCGTCTCGTTCAGGCGGCAGGCCGCGCCGTTGGTCTGCGTCTGCGCCGCGAGGAGCGCGCCACGATTGGGCAGGCTGGCCCCCGCGACGGCTAGGGGGCTGGCGTGCGGGTCGAAGTCGCTGGTAGCCGCCTCCTCGGCGATGGCGCGCTGCCTGTCGGCGGCGTCGGCCTGCTGCTCCTGCGTCGCGGCGCGGGCGTCGTAGCTGGCGGCAAAGGCGACGGCCTGCTGCGTCTGCGCGAGGGGCGAGATGACCATAGAAGTGATGACCACTGTCACCATCGCCGTGTACATCCTGCGCGACTCGCGGCGGCGGACGGCGAGAACGGCACCCGCCGCGAGGAGCACGGTCAGCCCCAAATGTGTCCACAGAAGCGGCGAGGGCCGCCACGCGAGAAGCGCGGCGAGGGTGCCATTGGCCTCGCTCCCCGCCAACGGCGCGCCGTTCCCGAAACCTGAAAAATCAACCGTCACCTCGGCTTGCAGTTCGTTGTCCTCGCCTGGGGGGAAGGCGAGGTGGAGCACCTGGCGCAGGGGGAGGCCATTGGCGTCAACCCACAACTCGCCGGAACCCGTCATCCGGGCGTAAGTCTGCGGCGCGTCCAGTTGGACACTCGGCGGGAGCTTGCCCTTCTCCAGCAGGTGCTGCTCCATCTGGTCGCGCATGTAGAGCGCGAAGCCGGGGCCATCTATCTCGTAGCTGTAGCGCGTGAAGGTGATGCCCGCGCGGCTCTCGGTGCCTTCCCGCGTAATGTTCTTCGCGGCGGAGAGGAAGGCGAGGAAGTCCCCGGAGGGAGCGAAGGCGTCGGTGAAGTCACCCATCTCCTGCCACTCGCCGTTGCCCTGCCGGGCCATCGCTACGTCGTCGGCGATGCGAAGTTCGACACCACTCTCGGCGTCGAGGATGCTGCCCCCCTGCGACCAGAGCATCAACTCCATCGTCTCGTCGCGCAGGTTGGTCTCGCCTTCGAGGCGCAGCGTGTCCTGGCGGCTCTGCCGCCCGACGTTGGTCACGCTGGGGAGAGGAATCGTGCGCTGAACCACATCGGCGGCGAACTCGTAGGAGCCAGCCGCGCGGGCGCGCTCCCAGGCGTCGGCGACCTCATCGTTGGCCTGCGAGGGCAGGATGGCGCTGTGACGTAGGAGAAGGAAGGCTGCCACTGCGAGCAGTGCCATCAACGCCAGTAGAACGACGTTTAGCACGCGGCCAGTGAGCGAGAGAACCCGCGAACGCTTCATTGTAATGCTCCTCGGTGGGTGGGTTTGGTACGACCCGGCCTGTTCCTGTCAGCTTTGGCAAAAGAGTGAACGGCTGCAAAGTTGCCTGATTGGAACGCAAAGGAAACGGCAGAAGAGAGGAAACACAAAAAGGACGCCTTCCCAAAGGAGATGGCATGCTTCAATATCGGCATAGTAACGATGACGACCCCTTGATGGAGCGGAAGGGGTCATCATGAGGGCGTGGGGATTCGCCCCCTGCCGAACCAGCGCGAGGGCGCTGACTCATTGCCGAGTGTATCTGGCTATCGTAAATCTATCGTAAATACAGGAGGGTTTGGTTGAAAATTGGTGCCACCAAACAAGGTAGGCAGGCTGGCTCAGGACTCTCAAGAACCTGCAAGTTCCCCACATGTCATCCTGAGCGTAGCGAATCTGCGAAGCGACCTTAAGGGGATCCACCCAGCAACACACCTATCGTAGAGCGTTAGCACGTTTCCCCTCCCTTCATGCTTGGGCTAACCTGTATACTAACCTTGTGTACTCGTACACGTAATACCAGATTGACTTGCAGAGAATGGATTAGGAGTTACGCAGTTGGAAGAAGCCGGGAGCGCGGCGGGTGCCCCTTGGGCGGTGCCCGCTCCGTTGCTCCGCGTCGCTGACGCTGTAGAGCGCTCCCTTTCAACTGCTAGTGCTGGGCGGTTTTTAGGCAATGGTTGTTACCTCGACCCTCAACTGCGTAACTGTACAGCTTCACGAGGTTAGCACACTGAATAGCACGCAGTAGTAGGTCGCGTACCAGCTAGCCACATCCATGTCATCCTGAACGAAGTGAAGGATCCACCCAGCAAGGTTCATCCTTGAGGCGTTAACATGCTTTGCGTCCTTCACGACTTGGCTGAATCTGTAGGCTAACCTTGTCTACTCGTACACGTAATACCAGATTGACTTGCAGAGAATGGACAATAGGAAGCGCATGGCTCCGCATGGTAACTCAATGCCACTGAACCCCTGGAGGGGGTGGCGAAACGCGTAGATATCGTGTTGGTTGTCAAGCGGCAGTCTGCCCGTGCAAAGGGTCAAACGGTCGCCCGGACTTGAGCACACCGAAGACTAGATGCAGCAACTTCCGCATGGCCGCCCCTACAATCTGC
>DASVVH010000187.1:0-13056 GCA_036386615.1 Ardenticatenaceae bacterium | reverse complement strand
GGGTCTATCGCGCTGCCAACGTGTGCTCGAAAGCCCCCGCGAGCCAGCCCGCTAGCCGCAACAGACCCGAAGGATTTCCAGAACCCTTCGAGTCTTTCGTTTACAACCCGTTCCACGTTCCGGCTTCCACGTTAGGACCAGCACTCGATGAAAAGAATTCACGGCCTCTTCACCCTCTCCTACGGTGTCATTACTCTGCTCTTTGCAGTCGCCGCGCTCTCGCTGATCGTCTTCGCGGGCCTTGAACTGTGGCAGGCCCTCGCTCCCGGCTCGGAGTTGGGCCAGCGCGAGCGTTTCAACGCCGTCCTCGAAAGCATCGGCCTGCTGACTATCGCCGTCGCGGCGCTGGAACTGGGCCAGACGATTCTGGAAGAGGAGGTCCAGCGCGGGACGCAGATAAGCCTGCCGACCCGCATACGCCGCTTCCTATCCCGCTTCATGATTGTCATCATCGTCTCGCTCTCCATCGAGTTCCTGGTCGCGGTCTTCCAACTCATCCACGACGACCCCGCCATGCTTCCACAGGCGGCTTCCATCGGCATCGCCACCGCCATTCTGCTGGCTTCGTGGGGCTTCTTCATCAAGATGAACCGCGCGGCGGAAGAGCTAGAGCCGGAAGGGATTGAGAAGATCAAGCAGGAAGACGCCGAGATAGAGTAGGTCCGGGGAGAGTGGTATGCCGGGACTCTGGTTTCCGGTCCCATTCTGAACGAGCAGAATGTAGGCGAAGGAGAAGAGGAACAGACAGAGCGCGGCCACCAGACTGAGCACCGCCACGAGCCGGGCCAGATACCACGCTCTCGCGGCGGCGGGGTGGCGCGCGTAGAACGCCCCCCATCCTGACGGGGGCTTCAGAAGCCACTCCCAGAAGCTCTGCCACAGCCGCAAAACGCACCTCTCGCCCGCGTGACTGTTCTATTATCAGAATACTCTTATACTGGAGGCAGGGAAAATACGAGAGAAACGTAAAACGGCGTAACGCACCAACGCTAGGCGCTTTAGGCGAGGACGCAAAGGGATTTTTTAGAGCGCGGCACGCGCAACGCCCTTGCCTTTCGTGTGCCGTTAGCGGTCGTCAGTCGTCGGTCGTCGGTCGTCGTCATTGGTCGTCGCCTAGTTCCAAACGGAGGGTAGCTGGTGGGGATTGCAGCGGATATTGCCATCATTCTGGTCGCCTCGCTGCTCGGCGGGATGGTGGCCCAGCGCCTAAGACAACCGCTCATCCTCGGCTACATTCTGGCGGGCATCCTCGTCGGCCCGTACACGGGCGGCGTCACCGTCACCGAAGTTCACGACATCGAGCTTCTGGCCGAGATTGGCGTCGCCCTGCTCCTCTTCGCCCTCGGCATCGAATTTTCCCTCAGAAAGCTCCAGCCCGTGCGGCAGGTCGCCCTCGTCGGCGCGCCCCTGCAAATGCTGCTCACCATCGTCTACGGGAGCGCCATCGGCCTGCTCCTCGGCTGGGACTGGGTGACGGCGCTCTGGTTCGGTGCCCTCATCTCCCTTTCCAGCACGATGGTCATCCTCAAATCGCTCATGGGCCTCGGCCTCATGGGGACGCTTTCCAGCCGCGTGATGATTGGGATGCTCATCGTGCAGGATTTGGCAGTCGTCCCCCTAATGGTGGTTCTGCCACAGCTAAATGACCTTCAGGCGGGGCTGCCCGTCCTGGGATTGGCGGTTCTCCGGGCCGCTCTCTTCCTCGCCGCGATGCTCTTCGTCGGCACGCGCGTCATTCCCCGCCTGCTGCGAATCGTCGCCGGGTGGAACTCGCGCGAGTTGTTCCTTATCAGCGTCACGGCGATTGGCCTGGGGGTTGGCTACGCCACCTACCTTTTTGGCCTCTCCTTCGCCTTCGGAGCCTTCATCGCGGGGATGGTCCTGAGCGAGTCGGACTACGGCCATCAGGCCCTTAGCGACATCGTTCCCCTGCGCGACCTCTTCGGCATGCTCTTCTTCGCCTCGGTGGGAATGCTCCTCGACCCGGCCTTCCTGTTGGCGAACCTGGGCACGGTGCTGCTCCTCGTGCTGCTCGTCGCGCTCGGCAAGGGCGTTATCTTCACGGGCATCACCTACCTCTTCGGCTATCGGAACATCGTGCCGCTCGCGGTGGGGCTGGGCCTCTTCCAGGTGGGCGAGTTCGCCTTCGTGCTGGCGCGGGTCGGGCTGGCGACGGAGTCCATCACGCCCTTCCTTTACTCCCTGGTGCTCGCCACCGCCATCATGACGATGATTCTGACGCCCTTCGCCACCCGCGCCGCCGGGCCGCTCTACGCGCGGCTACAGCGCCGTTCAAAGAGCGACCCCGTGCAGACCATCAACCTGCCGAGCGAGGGGCTTCACGACCACGTTGTCATCGCGGGGGGCGGGCGCGTGGGCCAGTACGTGGCGCAGGTGCTCAAGCAGATGGACCTCGCCTTCGTGCTCGTGGAGTTGAACCAGAACCGCGTGGAGCAGGGCAAGGCCGCCGGGCTGCCCGTCATCTACGGCGACGCCAGCCAACCGCTCGTGCTCGAAGCGACGGCGATGGAGCAGGCGCGGCTCGTCATCATTACCATTCCCTCCATCGCCGTTGCCCGCGACATCGCCGCTTACGTCCAGCGCGAGCACCCCGGCCTGCACATCGTCGCGCGCGTCTCGACCAGGGAGGAGGTGGAGATGCTGCAACATCTCGGCATCCACGAGGCGGTCCAGCCGGAATTCGAGGCGGGGTTGGAAATCATTCGGCAGGCACTGCTCCACCTGGGGCGGCCCGTGACGGAGATTCAGCACCTCACCGACACTATTCGCCACGACCTCTACGCGCCGCTCTACGCCGAGCACCCGCACTACCAAACGCTTGTACACCTGCGTGACGCGACGCACCTCCTGGGCCTCAACTGGATTCCCCTGCCCTCTGAAAGCGCCTTCGTGGGTCGCACCATTGGGGAGCTTCGGGTTCGCACCTTAACGGGCGCGTCTGTCGTCGGCATCATGCAGAACGGCGCGGTTCTTTCCGGCCCCGACATCCACTACCAGTTCCGCGAGGGCGACATCGTGGGTGTTATGGGGACGGAGGAGCAGGTCGCCGCCTACCAGCGACTGATGCACGACACCGAACCTGCGCCGCAGGTGGCGGAGGCAGAACCCTGAGAGGCGGGCCGTTTACCTTCTGCGGGTCAGGCAAGACCAGGGAATTGGCGTTAAATGAACTCCCCAGAGGGGAGTGGCGAAACCTGTAGCCGTAGGTGAAGCGGAGCGTAACCTACGGCGGCCTGCGCCTCGCTCAACTCCCCCTCAAAGTTCCCCATTCCTGAACCGCTTGTACAGCGTGGCGACGTACTCCGCCTCGCCCCGGCGGACGTACCACTCCTCCTCGTCCAGTTCCAGCCTGCGTGCCTCGCGTCCGGCTTCCTCTGGCTTCGCCCGTGCGTGGAAGCGCTGCCACGACTGGACAGCCTCCTTCTCCGAGCCATCCGCCCGGAGGAGGCCCGCGTGCCGCAGGGAAAGGTCGCGGTCGTAGGGCGGCGTCGCGGCCAACTCTGGCGGCGCGTCGGCCCAGGCCGCGTGGCAGACGAAGGGAACGCCATCCGCGTGCAGGGCGGGCAATACCTCGCTGAAGAAGCGCGCCTGTTCGTCCTCAGTGTAGAGCGCGGCGCGCGGCTCCCCATCGCGCGGCCCCTGTCCTTGAGCAGGCAGCCCCAGCGACGAGCAGGCGATGGGCGCGTGCGCCAGCGTTCGCGCCAGCAGCAGCAGAAATCGCGGCCACGCCTCGTCCGCGCGGCCATCCTCTCCGGCATGGGGCGCGGCGAGTGACAGCGCCAGCGCGCCCGTTGCGTCCTGCCACTCCTCCAAAGGGGGGAGGCCGGGCCGTGTCAGCAGGGCGGTGCGGTCACTGTACAGCAGGGGCAGCGACGGGCCGGAAGCCGCCGCCTCCGCGAGTTGTTCCCACCAGCCGAAAGGCGCGTCCCTGTGCATCGGTGGGGCTGCGGTCAACAGGCCACCCGCACTCAAATCCAACTCCGCCAGCGCGGGATGCGACGCCAGATTCGCGCCAATCTCCTGCCATAAATACCGTTGCCCGCTCAACAGGTTCCGGTTCTCGTATAGGTTCGCCAGGGGCCAGGGAGCCTCCCAGCCGTTCGAGATGAGCCGCGCCTGTACGGGCCTTCCGGCGGCCTCCGGCTCGCGCGCCAGCAGCCAGTCCGGGGCAAAGAGCGTGCCGCCAAGCTGCCCCAGCGCCGTCAGTTGCACAGTCAAGCCCGCCGCGCCCGCCGCCTCCAGCACCGCCACGAGGTGATCCAGCAGGGCCGTTCGGAGCCGCGCCGGGTCGGGCTGTGCCGCCTCCCAGGGGAGCGCCACCCTCACGAAATCGAAGCCCACCTCCGCGAGGTGGCTCAACTCGTCCCGTATCTCCCCCTGGTCGAAGGCCCCAACATCCCAGCCGCCGAACTCGCCCGCCAGAAAGAACGGCCCCTTCCGGCGCGGCCAGTAGGCGCATCCACTCCGAAACGTCCTCTCGCTCATCGTTTTCCCCTCGCCTGCTCTGGCTTGACCCTTGCTAGGAATTAAAAGCCCGAAACTAAAAATCGCAGAATGAACGCTGACGGACAACGGCATAACGCACCAACGGTAGGCGCTCTAGGCGAAGACGCAAAGACGCAAGGCCGCAAAGGGAATCAATTGAAGAAACGTCTCTGTGGCCGTTCTCGCCTAAAGCGCCTACCGTTGGTTGTGTCCTCTGTGTCTCTGTGGTGAAAATCCGTAAGTCGTTATCCCATATCCCGCATCTCATATCCCGTATCCCGTATCCCGCATCCCGCACCATGTCCCGCTATCTCCTCTTCAACAAACCCTATCTCGTCCTCCCCTCGTTTACCGACCCTGACTACGAGCGCGGGGAGATAGACGCGCCGCGCCCCGCACTGGCTGACTACATTTCCGTCGAGGGCGTCTACCCGGCGGGCCGCCTCGACTACGATTCCGAGGGGCTGCTCTTCCTGACCGACGATGGCGCTTTAGCCCACCGCATGACGCACCCCACCTTCTTCCACCCCAAAACGTACCTCGTTCAGGTCGAAGGTATCCCCGATGAGGCCGCCCTGAACACCCTGCGGCGCGGCGGCATCTCCATCAAAGAGTACCACACCGCCCCCGCGCAGGCGCGCCTGCTGGACAGTGACCCCGACCTCTGGCCGCGCGACCCTCCCATCCGCGAGCGTGCCAGCATCCCCACCGCATGGCTCGAACTAACGCTGACCGAAGGCAAGAAGCGGCAGGTGCGGCGCATGACGGCGGCGGTGGGCTACCCCACGCTGCGGCTCGTTCGTGTAGCCATTGGCCCTCTTCGATTGGACGACCTTCAGCCCGGCCAGTGGCGCGACGCCACCCCTGACGAGATAAGCGCCGTCCACGCCATGCTCCGGCAGAGCGAACAGGCCCGCAAGCCCGCAAGAAAGAAGTACAAACGATAGACACCGCCCACCTCCCAACATTACAATTTATTCATAATCGCACCAATTCCTCAGGAAAATCGCCACTGAGGTCTTTTTATATATAGGCACACACGTTTTTCCAGAAACGCCAGTCGCCACACCTTATAGTAGCCCAGTTGAGCAGCGACGGAAGCGCGGCGGGTGCCCCTTGGGCGGTGCCCGCTCCGTACTCCGCGCCCTCAGTTTGCATAGCGTCCTTAAAACTCAGGAGGAGAAAATGCCGTTTTCTGTAGTCGTTCTTTGTGTCGTTCTTTGTGTCCTTTGTGTCTTTGTGGTGAATAATCCGTTCTCCGCCGTCCTTCATCAAACGCGCATGGTAGCAGCTCGGAAGTCAACCACTCCATGCATCAATGGTGCGCGCTACAGCACCGATGTAAGGCACCAATGTGGGGCTTTTTCGACCCTCCGCGCCGCCTCCCTCTCTGTTGCGGCTCCCTCACTTCATGACATCATTATTCGTCATGTCAATAAATGTACATGTTTTTATGGTCAACCTCCTGCACTTGTGATACGATTCCCGGCGCAACGAACGGATGTTCAGCCGGAGAGAATCGAACCAATGGCACGACGCAGAAAACGTGGCAAATCACTACTGAGGGCTGTCGAGGTTGGCCTGGGCGTGGGCATCCTGGCGGGCGTGCTGGCTCGCTACGGCGTCGGCCTCCCGACACAGCGCAGCCTGCGGGCCTCTCTGCTGGCCGGGGCTGTCACCTCCGCCTTCTGGTTGGTCAGGCCCCTGCTGGATTGGCTCTGGCAGAAGAGCGCCTGGTGGCGGCGTCACAGCCAGAAGCAGTGGGCGCGGCACCTCGTCGGCGTCGAACTCGCGGTGGGGAGCGCCCTGCTCGTGGGCATCATCGCCCGCTACGCCCTCGCCCTGACGGCCCGAATAAGCGTGCAGGCCGGGGCTGCGGTGGGACTGGCGGTGCTCGGCCTCTGGCTGTTGCGCCCCTTCTTCGGCTGGCTCTGGCTTCGGGCGCGGCAGGGCGGGCAGGGAACCAGCGCGAACGTGCAAGGAGGAGCGCCGCGAAACGGGGCGCGTGCCGGGGCGTCGCGCCCTTCGGATTTGCAGAAGCTCACCCCGGCGGAATTCGAGGAGCTATGCGCCGCCATCGCCCGCGCGTGGGGCTACGAGGCGCGGGCGGTCGGCGAGAGCGGGGACGGCGGCGTGGACGTGCAGATGTGGCGTGATGGGGAGTACGTCGTCGGCCAGTGCAAGCGCTACAAGGGCACCGTGCCCATCTCGCACGTCCGTGATTTCTACGGCGCGATGATGCACGTCGGCGCGGCGCGGGGGTACTTCTTCACAACCAGTCGCTTCAGCGACGGTGCCTACGAGTTTGTCAAGGGAAAGCCCCTCGAACTTCTGGACGGTCCCTACCTTCAAAACGTTATATCGCGCCTGAACATCACTTCCTGAACCATCAAATCCGGGCAGGGACAGGCTGGTTCCCGGCGAGAGGCTGGAACGTGCCGGAGTGCGTTGGCTGCTCCAGTGCCACAGAACAAGGACGTAGGCGACGAACAGCCAGGGGGTTCTTTCAGACAAGGCGGGGGTAAGCGTCAAACCCGCGTTGACGATGGTCTGGAACAGCAGGGCCGCCTGTAATCGCAGGCCCCAGAATTGGCTCGCGATGCAGACAGCGGCGGGCATCAGAACCACCACATCGTGTGACCAGACGTAGGGGCTGAATAATATCGAAAGCAGCATCGCCTCCCCTATCAGGTGCGGCGTGACCTCTCGTGTGTGCCTGTACCGCCACAGCGTCAGGCACAATCCCAACGGAATGCCAACGAACTGGAACCAGCCCGGCAGGTCGAAGAGGACGCTGCCCATGTCCCACAACGAAAACGTGAGCCAGCCGGAAGGCGAACCTTCCTTCAGCCAGTTAGCGAGCCACTGCGGGTCCAGCAGAAAGGCGCACCCGCTCAGGAAGAGGCCCATCCCCACGAAGCTGCCCAGCATTCTCCACTGGCGCTGGCGAAGGGCCACGAGCAGCATCAACGCCAGCGCGACGAGGAAGAGATGCGGCTTGAGCAGAACGGGAACGAGGAGGATGCCCGCCGCCGTGTGCCGCCCGTTCCTTTGAGCAGCCCAGGCATAGATTAACAGGGCTGCCAGGACGGGCGTAACCTGCCCCCAGCGCATAGCCCCGAAAAATGGAACAAAGAATAAAGAGAGGAGGATGACGGCAGCTTTGGGCACTCGATGGGGCAGGCTCCGGCTGAGGCGGACAGCCGCGCCGGTATACAAAACCGCCGAGAGACCGAGCCACGCAAGCGTCGAAGTTGTAAAGCCCAGGCCGCTCATGGGCATCAACAGGGTCACGAGGGGGGGCGGGTTCCACAAGCGCCACACCGGGTAGTAGTGACCCGCATAGAATATGCGGTCATAGCCAACCGACACCTGTGTAGCTCTCTGCCACGCGAAATCGAAGTAGCCCTGGTTCAGGAGAACCGCGCGCGGCGTACTCCAGTAGGCCATCCAATCCCCGGTCCCGTAATCGCCCCATTGCATAGAGAAACCATAATGGCTTCCCAGGCCCATCAAGGCACAGCCCAGGGCGATGAGAAACCAGTGGCGTTGGAGCCACCTGCGAGGAGATGTGCCAGTAAGGGGAAGAAGGAGGACTTTGGGATGCATCTACGTTCTCAAGCGAGCCGATTAGAGGAACGGGTCACGCTGGAAGTATGAATTTGAAACGTCGTTAAGCCAATGGGCCTTTAAGGCTAGAGGACGTTCCAATGCTGCGCTCCCGGCTCATTCTCCAAGGTATCGAAGGCCCTCATCCGCCCGCCTCGGCCAGCACCTGCCGCACCGCCTCGCAGACCTGCTCAAGCTGCGGCTCCGTCAGCGTCATGCCGGAGGGCAGGTACAACCCCTGCCGCGCGATGCGCTCCGCGACTGGATAGTGCTCGCCTTGGAAGAGACCCAGCCCGTGAAAGACGGGCTGCTCGTGCATCCCCAGAAAGAAGGGGCGCGTCTGGATGCCCCGCTCTGCCAGCCGCTTTGCGAGGGCGGCGGCATCCATTCCGGTGCGTTCGTCCGCCACCACGCCGTACATCCAGTAGACGTGCCGCGCCCAGGGTTCTTCAACCGGAAGTTGCAGGCCGGGCACCTCGCGCAGCCGCTCGGTGTACTGGTGGCCCATCCAGCGCTTGTGCGCCAGGAACGCCTCGACTCGCTCGATCTGAGCGACGCCAATCGCCGCTTGCAGGTTCGTCAGCCGGAAGTTGCTGCCCAGTTCCGTGTGGTAGAAGCGCCGCTCCGGGCGAAAGTGGAGGTTGCGGTAGCCGCGCAGCCGCTCCGCCAGTTCGGGGCTGTCCGCCAGCACCATGCCGCCCTCGCCCGTCGTGATAATCTTGTTGGCGTAGAAGCTGAAGGTGCTCATCTCGCCGAAGCTGCCGCAGCGCCGCCACCTCCCCCGCGAGAGATACTCCGCGCCGTGCGCCTCCGCCGCGTCCTCGATGATGGCGAGGCCGTGCTGCTCCGCCAGCGCCAGCAGTGGGTCCATATTCACCGGGTGGCCGTAGATGTGAACGGGCATGATGGCCCGCGTGCGCGGCGAGATGCGCGCCTCCACCTGCGCCACGTCCATGCACCACGTTCGCGGGTCGCTGTCCACCAGCACGGGCACGCCGCCGAAGCGCGTCACTGCCTGCGCGCAGGAGATGATGGTGAAGGTGGGCAGAATCACCTCGTCGCCCGGCTGCAAATCGAGGGCCGCGACGGCCATCTCCAGCGCCACCGTCCCGTTGCTGACCGCCACGCCAAAGCGCCGCCCGCAGTAGGCGGCCCATTCCTCCTCGAAGCGTTCGATGAAGCGGCCCGCCGACGAAATCCAGCCCGTTCGCAGGCACTCCAGCACGTATTCCGTCTCCCGCTCGCCAAGCAGCGGCTCGTTGACCGGAACAAAGTCGGGCATCAGAATAACTCTTTCTCGTCCATGCCCGTGTACGGTCCCTGCTTCACCTCCAGGAAGACGGTGTCTTCCAGCATGCGGAAGCCATGCCCGCCGCCCACCATGAGCATCACGTCTCCGGTACGAAGCTCGCGCGTCGCCACCAGTTCCCGCTCGTCGTTATAGACATCGATCAGGCAGCGTCCCGACCGGATGACCAGCACCTCCGATGTTCCGACAAGCTGGCGCTCCAGGGGGCGATGGTCGTGGCGGCGAATCTCTCCGCCTTCGGGGTAGACCACGAACCCCACCTGCTGCTTGAAGGAGGGCGGTGTCAGAAACTCCGTCTGCTCCGGCGCGTAAGCCGCGCGCACGATGAGGGCCAGCGGCTTCTCGTCGTAAGTGACCCACTCTATTAACTCGCCCGATGCGAATTCCCCATTGCTCATAGTATTGTCTCTTCCTATCTATCCCTCACCGTCCTGCTCCCGCACAAAAATCACGGCCACATCGTCGCGGTACGCCTCTTCCCACCCTTCGGCGGCTGCCAGAAGGACGGCAAGGTGGCCGCCGCGCTCCACCAAGACGTACTCTACCTCGTACTCGTCGAGCGGCTCCTGCCAGTTCTGCTGCCCGCCGAAGGTGCGAAAGTATCGGCGCAGGAACTCGTCCCCGTAGACATCGGCCCGGCCATCCACGAAGACCGGAATGCCGCGCCAGATAAGGTAGCCACCCCAATTGTAGCTATTGAACCCTCGCTCGCCAGCCAGCCCTTCCTGCTCCAAAAAATCCACCGCCGCCACCGGGTAGCGCTCGCTCACCAGTTTGTCGGTACGCTCCAGCACCGAGACAAACTCGATACGTCCGAAGAGGACCACTAGCGCGGCTACTGCTCCCCCAAGGAGCAATAGAGCGCGGCGTCGTCCGGGCGTGGCCTGTAGGCGCTCGCCGCTCACGAAGCCATAGAAGCGCGTCTGCGACAGCCCCTCCAGCAGATTGCGCGCAATGACGGGTGCGGCGACGATGGCGAAGATGGGAATGTGCCGTATGGAAACGAGCGCCGCGCTGGCGGTGCCGATGAATAACAGCAGCTCCGCCCAGGAGGGTCGCCGGGTGCGAACCGCCCAACTGGCGATGCCAGCCATCAGGAAGAGGCCAAAGGGCCAGGTATACGAATCGTGGAAATCCGGGGATTGCCACTCCGAGATTTGAGACTGCATCACGTCGCTGCCGAGCGTCAGGAAGGGATAAATCCACAACTTGTAGCCGTTGGCGTTGAGGATGGAGGCGAGAAAGCTCGCCACCGTCATCACCGCGAGCCAGCGCACCCCCCTCCAATCAAGGCCTCGCTCGATGCGCGGGCCGAAGCTGAGTTGGAGCGCCTCCCCAATTGCGTAGGTTCCCATAAGGGCGACGCCGAGCAGGTAGCCACTATGGAGGTTCGCCCAGATGACCGTCAGCAATGGGAGCAGAAGCATGTTCCGGTAGGTTGCGCGCTCATCCTCCCTCATTGTCACCCCTCGCTCCCGGCAGCCCTCGACGATGTAGACAAAGAGGGCGAGCATGAGCAGGTTGAATATCTGGGGGCGGGACCCCCACACGAGCGAGGATGCGAGCGCGGCGAACAGTGCAACGAAGGCCGCGAGGTAGGGACGACCCCCGCAACGCAGGTAGACCAACCAGAAGGTGAGCGCGATGATGGCCGCGAAGAAGAGGATGAGGGCCGGAAATCCTCCCACCCGGTACAGTACCCACATGACCGCCTGAGAGAGCCACTCGTGTGTGACCCACTCGTGATGCGGCACGGTGAACGAGAAGATGTCCTGGCGCGGAATGCCGTCGCGCAGAATCACCTCGCCCGTCCTGAGGTGCCACCACATATCCGGGTCCAGGGCCTCCGTAAAGGCGAGGACGAAGAGGACTAGGGCGAAGAGCATGGCGAACAACCGCTTGACGTTCGTGCCCACCGTGTTTTTCAAGGGGGTGGCGCGGAGAGTGTCCCCATCTCCCGAAAGCACGGAAGCCGGGGGAGAGCCTGCTTGCATCGCTTCCACGTCAGGAGAGAGTGCTCGTGTTCGATAGGCTGGGCACTGGCATTGTATTCGCAAGTGGCGTGCGCGCTCGCCAGAAACAAAGCCCGTAGACCAGAAAGGCTCCCCACACCGACGGCAATATCCACTCAGCCAGCAGCAGGTTGCCGAAGGGTCCTATCCAGAGCAAGGCCACTCCGGCTTGCATGAGGCGGTCCCCCTTCAGGCGTCGTGCCAGAAACGAGAGCGGAAGGAGCAGGAGAACCAGGTCGTAACTTGCTACGTAGGGCGTGACCAGCAGGGGAGCCAGCCACAGCATGGCGTGCTGGTATGGGCCAACGGGTCCACTGCCTCTCCACGCGAGTAGCAACGCTCCTAGCCCCAGAAGAGAGAGCAGCCCGCCCACCGGCGACACCGCTTCCAGAGGCACGAGATGGCGCAACTCGGCCCAGGGCGATGCGTTAGCTCCCAGACCTTCCACAATAGTCTTTGATAACAGGCCCTGCCCTTGTGACAGAAAGGCGAGTGTGGTTGGAACGTGGATGGCGAATGACCCCAACCCAACAGCCCCTGCCGCCACCGCGAACCCCCCCAGTGCGCGCCACTCTTTTCGCCATACCCATAGCGCCAGCAGGCTGACCAGGAGTTGGGGTTTATACAGGGCGATTCCTGCCAGTACCCCAGCCATGAATCCAACCCGGTTCCGCCACATCAACCCACCGATGAGGGCAAACAGTAGCAGCGTTAGGGGTGAATTCTGCCCCACGATGAACAGGGCATACGAGCCTGGAAATGCCAGGAATGCCAGAGCGCTTTCCCACCCACTCAAGCCACTCCACTGGCGGCTCACCCGCAGGGCGATGCTCAGGATTCCCACACTGAACGCGAACCATAGTGCTCGTGCCACTAGCAGTGATTGTGCGGCGAAGGGGACGTAGAGGACGGCATAGATAGGCAGGTAGACGAAGCGGGTCCCCTTGTACGGGCCGACCAGAGCCACCTGCCACTCCCTCAATACCTCCGCGTTGTAAAGCTGGTCCGCCTCGCCACGGAGAATGGCAAGCCCGGCGGCGTAGAAGGCCATGAAATCGGCGCGCAACCCCACAACCAGCCCGATGGATGGCAGTACGACCAGCAGGAATGCGGCACTGATGGCGAACGCGACGACCAACCAGCGGGGAAGATTGGGGAAGCGGGATTTCAGCATAGGTCTATCTTATTGCCTTCCCTCAACTTGGCAATGGCACAAGAAAGCCACCCTTGTGTTCCTGAAATGCCGCGATGAACAACCCGCCACCATAGTGGAGCATTCGCCCTCCGGTAATTAACCTCCGGTTCCCCCTTGTGCAGCCTTCCCCCCTGTTAAGAAGCAGTGACGACCTTGCACCAGCACGGCACCGCCTTTTCGCGCCACCCACCTTTAGCAGTTATGCTAATACCAAGTTGAATTGCAGAGGGGGCATAATAGGAAGTGCATGGCTCCGCATGGTGACTCAATGCTCCTGAACCCCCGGAGGGGGTGGCGAAACGCGTAGATATCGTGTTGGTTGTCAAGCGGCAGTCTGCCCGTGCAAAGGGTCAAACGGTCGCCCGGACTTGAGCACACCGAAGACTAGATGCAGCAACTTCCGCATGGCCGCCCCTACAATCTGC
>DASVVH010000186.1:0-2381 GCA_036386615.1 Ardenticatenaceae bacterium | reverse complement strand
AGAGATGCAAGGGTTTTTTCCAGCAACGACATAGTAAGCCGTTATCTCACATCTCACATCTCACATCTCACATCTCACATCTCACATCTCATCTCAACACCTGTAGCTCGTCGAACGAGCGCAGGGTAATGCGGGGACCGCCGTCCGCGCCGCGCTCGACGCGGCCCGCCACGAGCAGGCAGCGGCTGACGTAGCGCGCGCCGGGGTCTTCGACTGTCGAGGCCAGCCCTGCCGGAATCACCACGCCGAAGTTCTCCGCGCTCGTTCCGGCCTGCAACGTCACGGCCCCGTTGCGCGTCGTCGCCTGCGCGGGGAAAAATACCACGCTCACCGTGCGGCCCAACGAGGCCGCCGCCTCCTCCGGCCCGATGGTCTCCCCCGGCACCAGCGACGGCTCGCAGGCAACAGGCTCGCTCGTCGGGGGTAGGGTCGGCAGGGCCGCGCCGTTCGCTGTGCCCCACAGCCCCAGGTTCGCCGCCCGCGCCTGCGTCTCCGCGTCGCGTAACGTCGCCAGCACGTCGCTTTCAGGCGCGTCCTCCGCCACGCGCGCGTAGCCTCCCGCGATGAGCAGCGTTTGCAGAAGCTGCCCATCCGCGAGAGAGACGTAAGCCGCCTGCGCGTCGCCCTCCACGCAGACGCTCTGCCCCAGAGCCAGCGCCCGCGCCGCCTGCTTGCCCTGCTCCGCGAACGGCTGGCCGGGCGCGGGCACTTCAATCGCCGCTAGCTGCACAGTCTGACCCTCTTCCAGTATCAGGCGGTCAGTCGCCAGCACCTCCGTTACCAGCGCCGCGCATGCTGCCTCTGGTTGCGGGGTCGGGGTCGCGCCTCCTGACGCGGATGTGAGGCTGGGTAGCGGTGTCGGCTGGCGTGCCACTTCCACGCCCACCAGCACGAGCACCCACACCGTCAGCGCCAGCAGCACCACGCCCGTGCCCTGCAACACCCTGCGTCGTCTCATTTCTGGCGACTTTCGGGGTGCATAGGCTGTGGACGACGACCGACGACCGACGACCGACGACCGCTAACGGCAGTAAGTGGACGAGAGCGGTGACAGCAGGCTTTATCCATTCCGCATTCCGACTTCCGCATTCCGACTTCCAGCGAAGGTGAATCCCAGGAAGCTGCCCAAGCCACGAAGGATGCGCTGCGCGTCGCCGGTGTCGCGCCCCGCCTCCTTCGCCGCCACAATCTCCTCAGCTATTCCGTCCAGCGCCTCCAATGCTCCGGGAGTGTCCAGGTCCGAGCGCATCGCCCGGTGGAACGCCTCGGCGTGTGCCGAAATGTCCGGCCCAGCCTCCGTGCTCTCCGTGCTCTCCCGTTCCAGCGCCTGCCGCCACCGCCGCGCCCGCTCGGCTGCCTGCTCCATCTCCGCGTCGCTCCACTCGAAAGCCGCGCGGTAGTGGTGCGCCAGCAGGTAGGCGCGCACATCGTCGCTCGTGTACTGCTTCAGCAGCTCCCTCACGAAGACCATATTGCCCAGGCTCTTGGACATCTTCTCGCCATCCATCCGCACCATCGCCGTGTGCATCCAGAAGCGCACGAACGGCTCCTGCCCCGTGAACTTCTCGCTCTGGGCAATCTCGCACTCGTGGTGCGGGAAGAGCAGGTCCGCGCCGCCGCCGTGAACGTCAATCGTCGGCCCTAGGTACCTCATACTCATCGCCGAGCACTCAATGTGCCAGCCGGGCCGCCCCGGCCCCCAGGGACTCTCCCACGACGGCTCCCCCGGCTTCATCGCCTGCCACAGCACGAAGTCCAGGGGGTCTTCCTTGAGCGGGTCGTCGGGGAAGTTGCCGCGCTCGTTGGCCGTCGCCAGCATCGTCTCGTAATCGTACCCGCTCAACTTCCCGAACTCCGCGTCGCCATGCACTCGGAAATAGACGTTGCCCTCGCGCTCGTAGGCAGATCCTTTCTCCACCAAATCGCTTGTTATCTCAAGAATCTTCTCGATTTCTTGCGTCGCGCGCGGGTAGAAATCGGGAGGGCGCACGTTCAGTGCGGCCAAATCTTGCAGGAACTTCGCAGTCTCGCGGTTGCCTAGCTCCTGCCAGTCCATCCCCTCGCGCTCGGCCCTGCGGAGAATGTCGTCGTCAATGTCCGTCACGTTCTGCACGTACCGCACCGTGTGACCGGAGGCTTCCAGGTAGCGGATGAGCACGTCGAAGACGACGTAGGTAAAGGCGTGGCCTAGGTGCGTCGTGTCGTAGGGCGTCACCCCGCAGACGTAGATGGTAACGACATCGCCGAACGGCTCGAACCGTTCGACCCGCTGCCCCATCGAATTATATAGCTCCATATCACTCCACTCTCGTTCTCAATGGACCCTACCCCTGATTGTAGCAGCCAGCGCACCACCCGCAACCGAATGCGGAAGTGGGAAT
>DASVVH010000185.1:0-3451 GCA_036386615.1 Ardenticatenaceae bacterium | reverse complement strand
CCCGACGACCCGCTATTGCGACAGGAGTGGGGGCGGTGGTGCTGGTGCTCGCGCTGGGCCAGCACCGCGCGGGGGCGGAGGTGCCCACGGCGGCAGACCGCGTGAAGAGCGAGGACATCCGCAGCTACTGGACGGAGGTGCTGGCCTACCCTCTGGAAGAAGGGGCGGCGCTGACGGGGCATTGGGGCGACCTGACGCCCTTCTGGTATTTCCAGCATGGCGAGGGGCGGCGGCCCGACCTGCGGGCTATCTTCCCGCCGGATGTGCAGCAGATGGAGAGCTGGCTGGCGGAGCGGGAGCGGCCCCTTTACCTCGCCGGGCCGCTCATCAATTGGAGCCCTGAACTGGCGCAACGCTACTCCCTGACGCCGTGGGGCATTCTGGTGCGGGTGGCGCAGCCCGGCACGCCCCTTGGTTTCCCACCGTTGCAGGCACGGCCCGCGCTCTTCGGCGGGCAGTTGCAGTTGGAGGGGTACCGGGTAGAGGAGATAGAGCCGGGCCGCAAGCAGTTGTGGCTGGCGTGGCGCACCGTCGCGCCGACCTCGCGCGACCTGTCGGTTTCCGTGCGGCTGCACGGGCCGGACGGGGCGAGCCTCTACCAGGAGGATGGGCGGCTGGCAAGCCTGTGGTACCCGGACGGGATGATGCCGCCGGACCAGCCGCTCCTCACCGTGTTCGATCTGGAAGTGCCTGAAACCCTTCCTTCCGGCATGGTCGCGCGCATTGTAGTCTATGACCCTGCGACGGGGCAGCCCCTTCTCACCGCCGAGGGGCAGGATGTATTCGAGCTAGGGCCGTTCCAGTAGCCTCCCATTCGTCCAGCGAGAGCGTGAAGCGTATCGGAAGCTGAATGATGGTGAAAGGGCGCGGGGATGGCGCAGACCCACCAGTGGGAACAGGGTTTGATTTCGGGCTCTCAAAGGAGCCGCTGCTGTGCGGCCTCTTCGGTGGCGGCATCTCCTGTCGTGTTAGCTTCTTCCATCAGCCTGGCGCGCATCTGGCGGGCCTGCTCGATGTAGGCAGGCAGTTGAAGAAAATCGGCCTCGATGAGGGGCCGCCAATGGGGTTGGTGGAGGGCGGCGGCGGGGTGGAACATGGGCACGATGAGGCGGCGGCCATAGGGGAACGCCTGCCCGTGAACCTTCGTGATGCGCTTGTCGGGCAGCCAGCGCTCCATAGCGAAGCGGCCCAGCGTGACGATGAGTTCGGGGTCAATGATTTTCAGTTGGTGGACGAGGTAGGGTTTGCAGGCGTCAATCTCGTTGGGGAGTGGGTCGCGGTTGGAAGGAGGGCGGCACTTCACAACATTTGTAATGTACACGTCATAGCGAGTTAGGCCGATGGAGGCGAGCAACCCTTCAAGAAACTGGCCTGCCGCGCCGACGAAGGGGCGGCTCGTGCGGTCCTCGTTCGCGCCCGGACCCTCGCCGATGAACATGATGGCGGCGTCCGCCGGACCCTCGCCCGGCACGGCGAGGGTGCGCGTCTGGCTAAGGGGGCAACGCGGGCAGCCGCGCACCGTCTCTTCCAGCGCGGCCAGTTGTTCCTGCCTCTGCTCAAACTCGTCCAGAAGGTCCATTATCGCTCAAATTCTAGCCGCACAAGAGGCGATTGCTGTTCCTCATTCCTCAATCTTTGTTCCTCATCCCTTCGCCGAGCGGGTGGCTGTCGCGGAGGCGCAGGAGGAGGGGGCGAATGTCCGGCTCGCGGTGGGGCTGGCCCGCGCCTAGCGGGTCTTGTGCGAGGGGTTGGCCCGTGAGGCCCTTGATGGTCGCCAGGGTGCCGTGCGCGATGGCTTCGAGGTCGTAGCCGCCCTCAAGAACGGCGGCAACGGGCGCGCCGACGCCATCTGCCGCCGCGCGAAGGCGCTGGGCAAGCTGGTGGTAGCCGCCGATGGTGAGCCGCATCCCTGCCAATGGGTCGCGCCAGTGGGCATCGAACCCGGCGGAGAGGAGCACCAGTTGCGGGCGGACGTTCTGGATTACAGGCTCGACCAGATGCTCCCAAATTAGAGTGTAGCTCTCATCGCCGAAGCCGCCGGAGAGCGGCACGTTGAGTGTCGTGCCCGCGCCCGCGCCGCGCCCCTGCTCGCGCCAGTGGCCCGTGCCGGGGTAGAAGGGGAACTGGTGAATGGAGAGGAAGAAAACGCGCGGCTCCTCGTAGAAGATGTCCTGCGTGCCGTTGCCGTGATGCACGTCCCAATCGAGGATGAGGACGCGCTCCAGACCGTGATGGTCGAGGGCGTGTTGGGCCGCGACGGCGACGTTGTTGAAGAGGCAGAAGCCCATCGCGCGCTGCGCGGTGGCGTGGTGGCCGGGGGGTCGCACGAGGGCGATGGCGCTCTCCGCGCCGCCGAGCGCCGCGTCTACGGCCTGGATGGCCGCGCCCGCCGCGTGGCAGGCGGCATCGAAGGAGAAGGCGTTGACGTAGGTGTCGGCGTCGAAGCGGCCACCGCCCTGCGCGCTGAGGCGCTGCACCTGTCGCCAGAGCGATTCGTCGTGGACGGCGAAAATCTGCTCCGGCTCGGCGGAGTGAACGCGCGGCCATTCCATGTCGTCCATCATGCCGCACTCGCGCAGGAGGTTGCGGATGGCTTGCAGCCGCTCCGGGCGTTCGGGGTGACGCCACTCGTGGTGTGCGAGGAAGATGTCGTCGTAGAGGCCGACTACGGTCATAGGCTCTCCGGGCGGGCGGCGGTTTCGAGGATTGTAGCAGATTTGGAGGGAGGGGCTAGTGAAACGGCAATTCAAAATTCAAAATTGAAAATGCAAAATGAACGGCAACGGATGAACGGCATAACGCAAAGACGCAAGGGCGCAAAGACGCAAGGGCGCGAAGACGCAGGGGGTGGCTTGCGGAAGGGTAGGAGTGGCGGGAAGAAGGTAGGCGAAAAGGGGGCACGGTGGCCGTGCCCCTGAAGGATGAAGCGGCGCGCTAGCGGTTCTCGAACTTGAAGCCGTGCCCGCGCACCGTCTGGACGTACTGGTGGCCGGGGTCCGCCTGGGCGAGCCGCTCGCGCAGGCGGCGCACCAGCGCGTCCATCGCCTGATGGGTGATGCCTATCGCCTCGTCCTCGGACCAGACGTAGCGTATCACCTCCTCGCGGCTGACGACTTTGCCCTCGTGCGTCTCCAGCAGGGTCAGCAGGGCGAATTGGGCGGCGCTCAACTCGACCTCCTGCCCGCCAATGCTCACGCTGCGCTCCTGCGCGTCTATCTCCAGCCGGAGCGCGCGGTTTACGCCGGGGAGCGGGGCGGTGGAGGCACTGTCCAGGAAGCGCAGTTGGAACTTCGGCGCAATCTGGATGGAGTCGCCATCCTGCAAGGAGCAGCTATCTTCGATGCGCTGGCCGTTGACGAAGGTGCCGTTGGTGCTGCCGCGATCTTCGAGGATAAACTGGGTGCCGACCTTGCGAATGTGCGCGTGGTGCCGCGAGACGAGGCGGTCGGGC
>DASVVH010000184.1:0-10561 GCA_036386615.1 Ardenticatenaceae bacterium | reverse complement strand
AACTTTTCCAGCGTGCGCCGGATGTCCCGCTCCAACTCATCGAGCGGCTCCAGGTCTCTTTCCAGCGCGCGCCTGTCATCGGTAGTCAGAAAGTCGGCAGTCAGCAACTGCCGTCCATCCGCTACCGTTTCGAGTGCCTTTTCCGGGTCGGTGGCTATCTGACCTTTGGCGATTGCAAGCCGGTCGCTGGCACGCTGGCGGAGCGTCGTCAGGCAAAGTTCCTTGACCCTCTTACGGAAGGTTACGGTCGGGACTTCTGTGTCGGCCGGGCCAAAGATACCAGCCGAGTCAATAATGACGGGCACCGCCCGCCTGAAGTACTCCTCAGCCATCAGGTACGCCTGCGTATACAGACCTCCCCCGAGGAGCGAGCTATTGGCTCCAAGGCGCTCACGGACTTCCGCCCGCAGCGCCACCATTGTTTGCTCCGCCTCCACGACACGACGGTACAGCGCTCGGGAAAGCGCCCCGTGCTCCCCCGCTGCCTTCCAGATACTCACACGGCCCAGCAACTCGTTTAGCTGAGGGAGATGGTCTCCCTCAGCCGCACTGCGCGCCGCGGCCGCGGTCGCCTCCAACTGCCACTCGATTTCGCGCGCAGCCCTGGTCTCTTGCATGTTCGGGTGTGCTACTTCATCCCTGTTCGTTGGCACTGGCGTTGCGCCGTTGGGCGATGTAGCAACCTCGCGTGTGACCGCGCGGGCGGCCACCGTATCACCGAGCAGGCCCCACTTGTGCAATAGCTTCTGGTGCGGCATCTCCCCGCTGTTCTTGTTCCACGCTTGCAGGTCCATCCATACATCGAGGATGCGATCGAATTCCGCCGGCGAGGCATGGTTCATCAACTCGCGCAGCCCTTCCCATATCTGCTGGATCGGTGGCAATTCATTCTGAGGCAATGCAATTGTCTCCCTGTTGGCACGATGATGACTTCATCTGATATCATTTGAAATACAGAGGAGTGCATCGCTCGGACTGGCAAGGCGGCGAGTACACCCAAGGTGCACACCGGCAACCGCTGCTCGGTGCAATGCAGGTGGCTGTGCCTTCCTCGTTCCCGTTGGAATTTCCAACGCGCTCTACCGCGCCAGCCTGCCATTTCGGCTTTAGCTCGGGTGGGCACTGGTCGATTCAGCCGCGTCCCCAGCGGGCTGGCCCTCCGCTGCTTCAACGATGGGTAACCGTTCCAGGTCGGGTGCCTGATAGACCTGGCGATAGTAAGTCAGGTTCGCACCCCCATTGGCGCTGGAGACCAGTTTGACAAGCGAGTCGGGATAGCCATCCAACCTTAGCCGCTCAATGGTCGTGAGCACGTCATACATGACCCGGTGGAAGGTGATTGTGCGAGCGTGGATATCCAGCACGGCGAACGAGGCTCGAGGATCACCATCCCGCGGCTGCCCGACACTGCCAGGGTTGATGGCCCATGTGCCCTCGGTGAGCGGGATGGGCTGTCCGTATGGGATGGCATGGTACGTGACCTCTCGTTTTTCGTACGCCAGTTGCGCGACAATGGGGTAATGGGTGTGGCCATGAAACAGGCAGACGATTTGTCCTGGCCCGCCGTGCTGATCCCACAGGGTTTGTAATTCACCTGCCAGGATCGTCTGGTAGTGGTCCCAAGCAAAGTGATAGTGGGTTCGCCGCCCGTCAGGGTGCGTCGAGGCATGGGTAAAGACGCAGGTTAGAGCCGGGTGCTGCTCGGTGATAAGGGATGTCTCCTCCTCGGTCCGCAGTTTCACTTCCCGCTGGAACCAGTCAAGGTAGCTACTGTTTTCAGGTTGGCGAAGGATCTCGGCATGCTTCTGCCAACTAATATTGGCTTGATCGGAGCTAGTGGCTGAGGAATGAGCCTGCTTCGAAGAGGGGGCAGACGTTGTGTCCTGCCCGATGCCCTGTTCAAGTAGCCAAGCCACGGCGTCGTCGTGGTTGCCAGGAACCCAGCGATTCTCCAGCTTGGAGGTGTAGCGCAGCCATTCCAGGCACGCCCTCGGGTCGGGACCATACCCTAGAAGGTCGCCCAGGAACCAGTAGCGGAGGGGCCGCGCGCCCATTTGGTAAGGGTCGAACTCCAGGCGCAATTCCTTGACGACCCGATCCACAGCGTGTAGGGCGAGATGGTTGGCGTGAACGTCGCTTACAATGGCGTAATACATGAGAGCCCCCAGGTGGTATGGAAAGAGTGAAGCGGCTCGATGGCTATCGCCCGAACCAACCGCCCTTCTTGTTGCTAGTCTGAGTGTTTGCGGTGTGTGCGCGCTCCAAAAGCTGTTGGTACTCCTTCACTTTGGAGTGATTGGGATCGATCACTTCACATTTTCGGAGTTCTTCTTCTGCAGCTTTGATGTTCCGTTCAGGAACGCGCTGGTTCTTGTTGAGAAAGGGAGCAATCTGCTTATCCACGATGCCCCGTAGCCTCTTAAGAAGCTCATCCAAGGATTTCTGGCTCTCTTCTACTTCGTCCAGCAGTTTCACGGCCCGTACGCGGTATCCGTTGGGCCCGCTCACGTCGTTCCGCCAGCTTTCCGCGTTCACCAGTTGGCGCGCCTCGTCCGCCTTCCTGCTCAGCGGTTTCACCTCAGGCGTGCGCGCCAGATGAGCATCGAACTCGTCACAGAAGCCAACGCACTCCTTGCACATGTTCGCCGTCTCTTCGAGGGAGTACTTCGGGTTCCGCGCGCCGCGCCGCTCAAAGAGGCGGCCCACGATGGCGCTCGCGTCGTCGTAGCTACCCTTCGTCTGGCCACTCCACTGCTTCCACTGCTCCCAATTACTCCTGCGGGCCATCGCTATACTCTTGTGCTGGTCCAGCCTGTCTATCTCGCGGCCAGTGAAAGGGTCAGTGATGCAGATGAGGCGATCGAGCCCGCCCCACCTTTCCTGCCGGTTCGCCCGGTACTCGGCCGCCCCAAGCTCGTCGGCACGCGTCACGATGGTCTCAAACTCCTCATCCTCCACCGGACGCAGGAAAGCACGAACCGCCTCGTTCAACGTGGCCGCGCTGTTCTCCAGCTCTTCCTGTCGCGCTTTTGCCTCTCTCACGACCTGTTGGAGCTCGGTATCACGGTTGGCGATCGCCTCCAGCTCCCCTAACACAGAGCGCGCAGTGGTAAAGTCCCAGCCGCCGCTGGCATCCGTTTCCCAGGCGCTTACCTCACGGGTAGTAATCGGAGTAGGCTCCTTCAAGCTCTTTTCGCGCTCTGCCTCCAACTGCATCAAGCTGTCATGGGCTCGCTTCCACCGCTCCCGTTTGTTCTTGACTTTGTCAACCGCCTGCTCGACCTCTTCGCGCAGTTCCGCGAGCGTCTCCTCCTGGATTTGCAAGCGGCTGAAGACCTTTTGTATGGCTGTCAGCACCGCGTATAGCTTGTCGATCTCCTCGACGGCCCGTGCCAGGGGCCAGTTCCCGATGGAGATGGTCTTTGAGAGCGCGACACGGTTCCGGATGCCCGGTTCGAGCATTGGTCCAAGATTCGCCAGCCCACTCGTCACGCGCGGGTCGTCGGCCTGCAGTTCAGCCGCCTGCGCGTATTTCTCGGCTGCTTCCAGGTAGCCCTCGTCGTTGCCTCGAATATCCGCCGCGTCGGCCTCCCGGACGAGTTGGTCGAGCACCACCTGTTTGAACTCCGCCTGCTTGTTGTCGACCACCTCAATTACCCCGCGATTGTCGCGGTGACGGTCCCGGAGCACTTGCAAGGCGGCGTCTCCTCTCGCCATGTCTTTCTTCCGGTAGTGACGTGCCGCGTCGGTGAGTCCACGCCAGACTGCACCCTGATCTGGCAAGTGGCGTTGCAGGTCCCCCACGAGCCGGTCTGCTTCGGTCCAATCTTCTAGCGTCCAACAAAGCTCGATCAGCGTCGTCACCAGCTCCTGGTCCGCGCGCAACTTTGGATCCTTCAACTGCTCCACAAGGTAACTCTTGGCTTGGGCCCGGTTATCGCGCTGGAGTTCGTAGGTCTTGCTCAGAATCCGTTCGCGCACGGCCTCACGGTACTCCTGCTCGACCTGCGGTGTACGTGCCTGCGGAACGGTCAGCCGCTGCTTCCGGTTCTCCTCAATGCGCTCCCAATCAGGCGGGCTTTCACGCCGCAACTGGTCACAGTCGGCGTCCAAACACGCTACACGGAGCTTCCACGCCAGTTCCTGGTCTGCATCGTCGTAGAGCAGAAAGGCCCCCTCCAAAGCTTCGGCCAGGGCCTGTCCGGCCCGCAGGATCGTCGGGTCGGGCTGTGTCCGTGCGCTCTGCATCCCCTGGAGGTAGGTCGCGCGCCACTCGGCACGTACCTGCTGGCGAAGGGTGCCAACCTCGGCTCTCAACGTCGTCTGCTTGGCGTCTGCTTGATCCAGCAACGCCACCGCCTGAGCGTACTCCGGGACGGGCTGCACCCGCTCGAGCGGGTGCCGGCGTCCCGCTAACCGCTGCGTGGCCCGCGCGTGGACCTCCCGCGCCTCACGCAGAAGCGCCCTCACCTCCTCGTCATTCTGCTGCAACGGGCGCAGCCGCTCTTCCGCGGCGTGGCATGCCTGGGCTACCTCCTCGGTTGGCCGGTCGGTACCGACGCCCTGCAGCAGCCGCCAAGCACCCTGGTAGCGGTCCCTAGCGGTTTTCCAGTCGGACCCCTGCTCGGCCTCGCTGGCCTCTTGCGCGTAAAGGCATGCAAGCGCGCGATCGGCGAGCACCGCGGCATCCCGCTTGTAGATGCTGGTGCCGTTTGCCACTTTGCGCAGCAGCGGCTCGGCCACCTGCCAATTGCGGCGATTGTATTCGTCCTGTCCCGTTTCCCACGTTCCCTGGTCTCCCTTGCGGTCGGCCAGCCTGGAGATGCGACGGCGCACCTCGGGGTGCCGTCGCTCGGTGTCGCTAAACTCGCCAAGCAAGCTTTCGGCAGAACGGAGGGCTCCCAGCTCACCACCTGCGTCGAAGCGGGCGATCTCCGCATCTACATCGGCCAGCGCGTCCATCATCCGTTGATAGTCGCCCTGCGCGCGAGTCAGCTCCCTGGCTACCCGTGATAATTCCGCCAGTTGGTCGGCGAGGGGCGAGTCGGGCTTGGGCATCGGCACCTGCGAACGCGCGCTCTGCTGCGCCGCCTGCAAGGTTGCCATTGCCTCCCCAAAGGCATCGCGAGCCATCTGGATCTCGGCGTCAAGGATGGCGTTTCCGACATCGGCGGCGACAACGGCGGCGACGTCGTCCCGCGCCTGCTCCAGATAGGTCGGGAGGTTGGGGTAGTCAGGGTAAAGCTGCTGCGCTTCCACCAGCAGGCGCAGCGCCTCCGATCGCGACACCTCCCCGCTGCGCGCACGCACCACCAACCCTTTCGCCTGGTTGAACTTTTCCAGCGTGCGCCGGATGTCCCGCTCCAACTCATCGAGCGGCTCCAGGGCTTTTTCCAGCGAGCGCCGGTCTGCGATGGTCAGAAAGTCGGCCGTTAGCATCTCGCGGCCATCTGCTACAGTCTCGAGCGCCTTTTCCGGGTCGGCGGCCATCTGGCCCTGTGCCAGTGTATGCCGCTGGCCAGCAAGTTCGAGGAGACTCGGCAGGAACAGTTCTTTGACCTTCCTGCGGAAGGTGGGTGTCGGCACTTCCGCATCGGCAGGGCCAAACATACCGGTCGAGTCTATAATGACAGGCACTGTTCGCCTGAAGTACTCCTCGGCCATGATGTACGCCTGCTTATACAGCCCGGCGGAGAGAATCGTAGTACTTGCACCCAATCGCTCACGGGTTTCGGCGCGCAATCGCGTGAGCGTCTGCTCAGCCTCCACGACACGACCGTACAGCTCTTGAGATAGTGCCCCACGCTCCCCCTGCGCCTTCCAGGTGCTAACCCGGCCCAGCAACTCGTTGAGCTTAGGGAGCTGGTCTCCCTCGGCCGCGCTGTGTGCCGCGGCTACTGCCGTCGCCAACCGCTCCTCGATCTCGCGCTCCGCCTGGGCCTCAGCCAGGCCGTCGAGCATACGCTTGGCCTCTTCCGCGTCGGGGTTGACCACCAGCACCTGCTGCCAGGCCTGCCGCTGCCTTTCCAGGTTGTTCGCGGACTTCCTTGCCGTCGTCTGCGCTTCCCGTGTCAGGCGCGCCGTCTCTTCTGACAGGCGGCTGCTTGCGTCCATATACCCCTTCTCCACCTCCGCGGCCAGCTTCCCCTGCGCCCGGGCGCGCAACTCTGCAAAGAGTTGGCGCGCGTGGTGGTGGCGCTTTTCCGCCAGCGCCGTTCGCGCCTGCTCGTAGAGGGGCCGCAACGGGTCATCGTCCGGTTGGTCAAGGGGCGGGCCGGCAGGAGGTACCTCCTGCGCGGTCCGTGCCTCGGGCAGGGCTGGCCCGTCTAAACCATCCAGAGGCGGCCAGATTCCCCATGATGCCAACTGCGCCGCTGCCGGCAGCGACGCCATCCGGCCCTGCGAGCGCCAGTCCTTCACTTCCACGTACACCTTCAATAGCTCCTCTCGAGCCGGATGGTTGCTTGGCGTCGTCTGCACCATCTCGCGCAGTCGATCCTGGATTCGCGCCGCCTCCTCATCGCTCATGGCTGGCACCGGAGCGAATCCGTTAGCCGTTGTGACTGCTTCCCCCACCTCCTCGGGAACGGTGGCCGCCCCATCGAGAAGGCCCCATGCGCGCAGTTGCTCCTCATGCGGCATCTCCCCGCCGTTCTCGCTCCACGCTTCCAGGTCCTCCTGCACTTGCAGGATGTGGTCGAATTCCGCCGGCGACACATGGTTCATCAACTCGCGCAGACCTGCCTGAAGGGAATCTATTGTTGTGTCAGACATGGGAAAATCTTTCTCTAGCCTTTCTTGGTGGCATCCGTTCCATCCGTTACTGTTGTCTGTCTGCCGCGGCGGCTGATGCAAGTATGCTTTGGCCGGCTTCCTTTGCTCCCCTAGAAGATGATTAGGGCCCGATCTACTTATTGCCCCGACCCCGGCGGCGTGTTATCATTCCCCACTTCGCCGGCATCGTCATGTTCCGATCCGGTGTCGTCTTCGTCCTCAGTAGCCTCTGCTTGAAGAACAGTCGGCAGGTCATCGGGTTGTGTCGAGAGAGAGGTGGAATCTACCCAGCCGTAGGTGCGCGTGCCTGAGAGACGCACCAGCGTTCGTGACTCTTCCTCGTTCGTTCCGACGACCTCAATCTCCCGGCCCTCCCAGGCGTTCCGATTTTCCACCGCGTTAGTACCGGTAGAGTCATCATAGATGAGAATGTCATCAGGTATGGTGACGGTGGTTTGTGCGGTGTCCACAGTAAAACCCATGGATTGGCCAATTTGAAGTGGAGTTTCACCCACATCGTCAACCCACAGCTTCAGGAAATAGAATGTGATTTCCTGTCCAGTCTCGCTTACGGGAAGAGGGTCATCCTGGCCGAGGCGCGGAATCCAGGTCCAGGTTCCATCCCTGTTGCTGACCGTGCCGGCAACCTCTTGACCATCCGACCTGCCTTGCTCCGCTAGCTGTTCCGTTGCCGTGTCCTTATCGGTAGCCAGTATATCGTAAAGTGTGACGATGACTTTTTCGTCAACAAGGCTAATCGGTTGGCTGCCGGGTTCTGTTACAAGATCCCCAGAAACGAGCAGTTCCCCGTCGGCCCCTCGACTAAGCCTCAAATTCTGCGAGTCAGTCACAGAGACCGTGAACCAGGGAAGGTCATACATTTTTGTCTGCTCTATAAGGTCGCCTATTGTGAGAGCCTCCACTTGCAAAAAGGCGGTCCCAGCGCCCGCACTGCTTTGGCTTGTCTCAGTCGGATTAGGTGTCGGGGTAGTTGCCCCAACAGCCGCCGCTGTCTGGCTGGCTTGAGCTGCTGCTGTCTGGCTGGCTTGAGCCGCCGCTGTCTGGCTGGCTTGAGCCGCCGCTGTTTGGCTGGCTTGAGCCAGCGCTAGCTGGCTTGCCTCAACTGCTTCAGCCGTCCCGGTTGCTTCGACCGCCTCGGCCGTCCCTGCCACGGCTACCTCGGTCGACTCCCCTTCAACGCCACCCCCCCCCCGTGCCGCCCTTACCGCGCCGCCAATCAAGGTAAGGGCCAAAAGAACGGCTAGCCCCGCCAACGCCGCCTGTAACCCCCTCCGTTGGCGCAAAGCCAACCAGCCGCTCTGCTCCGTCGGCGGCTGGTCGCCCCCAGGCGGTGTGGTGGCGGGGGTGCTTTGCCGCCTCGTACTAACGGCGCACGCAGGCGTGCCGGTGGAGATCGAAGGTTGTGTCCCCCCACCGGCGTCTAGACCATTTCCGGTTCCGGCCAGGTCAGCCACCTGCACGGAAGCGGGCTGGTCCACCGCAACAGGAGACAGGTGCCTGATGCCCGCTACGGCCCTTCGCAAGTTGGCCAGTGCCGACTCGTCCACAAAGCGGGACCCCGCAGCCACATTGATTTCCTGCTCCGCGATGTCCAGCCGCTCCTCCATTCGCGCCACCGTTAGCTCGTCAGGCATCTGGCCGTCGTTCCAACCGGCGACCGCGCGCTGAACCGGGGCCAGGATGCGCACTGGGGGTAACAGTTGGCTTGCCAGGACCTCACCTTTAGCGATACGTTTTTCCACCTCTGCCGCACTACCAACGTCCGAGTCGGGGGTGGAAAGGAGAGCAAGGGCGGCCCGGGCGGCAGCAAAGTGGTCCTTTGCTTCCTCCAGCCCTGCCAACGTCAAGGCCCGGAGCGCCGCTGCGCCCTGCTCTACCTCATTCGTAGCCGCCTCCATCGTCTCTTGGCTCAGCGCCCTTTCTCGTTTTTTCTCAAACGTGTCTCGGAGCTTCTCGAATTGCTCGCGCTTCTCCGTCTCGTCACTGTCGAGGAGGGCGAGTGCGGACTTCGCTTCCTCGATCGGTTTCGAGTAGTCATCTGCCCTGCGGGCCGTGTGGCCCTGGGACGTCAACGACTGTAGCGTGGCCCCGCTCCAATTGTCGCGCTCGCTCCGCAACGCCTCGCTCACGTCCTTCAATGCTTGTTGCCGCTCAGTGTTTCCAGTCGGGTGCATCACGGCTAGGGCTGCCGCCAGCGCTTGCGCCTTGGGTACCTCGCGCCGAGCGAGCGCCTGGTCAAATGCGTCTTGCATGTCGCTCGGCAACTCGCCCAGACTTTCGAGCGCGGCGGGGCCGAAGGGGATTAGGCCCAGCGCTCGGCTACGGAGCGATGCCCACTGCTCTTCCTCGAAGGCCGTCCGCAACGCCTGGACCGCGCTCCGCTGTTCGTCCTCCACACGCTTCGTTCGCGCCTTGTCCATCGCTTGCTGCCAAGCTTGCCGGAGCCGGTCGGATAGCTCTCCAACCTGCGCGTACAGGACCCCCACTTCGAGCAATGCTCTCGCCTCCTCCGGGTGCCCCTTGTCTAGCAAGCGCTCACCCTGCTCCAACACAACTTCCGCAATTACCGGGTTGCTCGGATCGCGGCGCAGCAACTCCGCAGCCGCGCGGGGCGCTTCACTTGGGTTGTTGCTTACCTTGTTGCGAATGGCCGACTGTTGGCTGATGACCGCAAGCCGTTCGTCGGCACGTCGGCCGAGCGCATCAGCCCGCTGCGGAAAATTCGTCCAGCCTTCCTCCTCCCGCAACGCAGCACTATAGGGCAGCTCGTTGAGCAGGACGTCAGCTTGCCGAAAGTTCTCGGCTGCTGCTTGCCAGGCCGAAGGCTCTGTGCTCTGTTCAAGCTCGTGTGCCTGCATCATTAGCCGTCGCAGCTCGACCTCCGCCTTGAAGGCCCGGGCTTCTGGAGTGGAAAAGAGCGAACGGTCCCGCAACGCTTGCTGTGCCCGCTCCGTGTCTCCATCTTCCAGGTGGGTCACCAGCTGTTCGAGAACCCGCCTCTTGCCCTCGGACATGCCATGGGCCTGCGCGGCGATTTCAGCCAGCAGCACCCAGCGTGCGAACTCGACGCGCCCCTGTGCCCGCGCTTCCGGTTGCCAGATCTCCAGTGCCGTGTGGTACTCGCCCGCCTCGTAATACTGCCGCCCTGCCTGCCACGCTACCGACACACCCTGCCCCAGGGCCCCCAGCTGCTGGGTGTAATACTCCACGTTGTCGCGCGGTGCCCCCCGCCGCTCCGCGAGGTCCGCCAGTACCAGCGCCCGCTCCCCTTGGGCCGGCTCTACTTGGGCCGGCTCCCCCTGTGCATCGCGCACTTCCAGCCGCAGTTGCTGGATCAGCCCTCGCCACTCCTCGCCCCACCAGTCCTGCAGTTGCAGGATCTCCTCCCGAAACTCTTCCACCGCCCTGTAGCGCCACTCCTCGTCTGGGTGCAGTGCCCGCACCAGCACCCCCCGTAGCCCCCGCGACAGCTGCCCCCATCGCTCCCCCGCCCGCTTTTCCAGCGCCCGCGCCGTCTCGCCCCCCTCGAACGCCCCCTTGCCCGTCGCCATCCGGTACAGGTACGCCCCTGCCCGCGCCAGGTCCCGCGCACCAAACCCCGCTGGCAGCTCCCCTTCCTGCCGCTGCCCCAGCGTGTTCCAGTCCAGTACCTTGATGCGCGTTGGCCCTTCCCCCTCCAACAGCCATATGTTCTTCAGCTGCAGGTCCGGGTACGTCCGCCGCAAGCCCCGGTGCAGCAGTTCCAGCACGCGTAGCAGCTGCTCCC
>DASVVH010000183.1:0-18824 GCA_036386615.1 Ardenticatenaceae bacterium | reverse complement strand
TACAAGCAAAGCGCCCGGCTCGCACCGGGCGCTTTGCATTTGAGAGGGGTTTGGCTCAGGGCCAGATGCCGCGCAGGAGGGTGTTCTGCGCGACACGGTGGACGGCGAGGATGTACGCGGCGGTGCGGAGGCTGACCTGATGTTTCTGGTGTAGCTCCCACACCTCGTTGAAGGCTTTGTCTACAATTTCGTGAAGCTTCTCTTCAATCTGCTCCACGTCCCAGAAGAACGCCTGCACATCCTGCACCCACTCGAAGTAGGCGACGACCATACCGCTCGCCGTGCCGAGAATGTCGGGGATGACGACGCAGGTATCGGGGCCATCCTCGGTGAGGATGCGGTCGGCGCGGGGCGTAACGACGCCGGGGCCGCCCTCCGCGATGATGCGGGCGCGGACGCGGTGGGCATTGTCGGCGCGAATCTGATTGCCGAGCGCGGCCAGCACCAGCACGTCCACGTTCATGGAGAGCAGGTCGTCGTCGCTGATGTGCTCCGCCTGTTGCAGCGCGACGACGGAGCCATGCTCGGCAACGGTGTCAATCAGGGCAGGGAGGTCGAACCCTCTGGGATTGTAGATGCCGCCGCCCACATCGCTGACGGCCAGAACCTTCGCCCCTTTGCGCGAGAGATAGGCTGCCGTATTGGAGCCGACGCGGCCAAAGCCCTGCACGGCGACCGTCGCGCCCTGAACCGATTTCCCAAGCGCCTCCAGGGTACGCTGGATGGTGTAGTACAGCCCCGCGCCAATGGAGCCGACCTGCCCGATGGTGCCGCCGAGTGATATAGGCTTGCCGGTGGCGATGGCAGGCACCGAGTAGCCGCGCTCCATCGAGAAGGTATCCATAATCCAGGCCATCGTCTGCTCGCTAGTGTTCAGGTCGGGCGAGATGATGTCGCCCTCCGGCCCCAACAGGGGCATGATGTCGGTGATGTAGCGGCGTGTCATCCGCTCGCGCTCCCGCCGCGAGAGGCTGAAGGGGTCTACGGCGATGCCGCCGGATGCCCCACCGAAGGGAATGTTGACCACTGCCGCCTTCCAGGTGTTCCACATGGCGAAGGCGCGCATCTCGTCCAGCGTGACGCCGGGATGGTAACGCAGGCCGCCGTGCGTGGGGCCGGGCACGTTGTTGTGGTGGACACGAAAGCCTTCCAGCACCAGCACGCTGCCATCGTCGCGCCGCAGGGGGAAGTTGACGATGAGCGAGCGCTTGGGTTGGCGCATGTAGTCAATAACGCCGCGCTTCAGTTCGAGGTAGGGCAGAGCGGCCTCGAACTGCTCGATTGCCATGTCGTAGGGGTTGGGGCCACTGGCGAACGCGCCCCGCGCCGTCGTCATGCCCCCGTCGCGCGCGGCGTCCGGGTCACGCTCGATTGCCAGCAGGTTGACCTCCGGGTCGTTGGTGCCGGGCTGTTGAGGTTCAAGGCTCATGGTTCCTCCAATTTCGACGACCGCGGGTGCCCTTTGGGCGGGACGACCGACGACCGCCAAAGTTCCGGGTAGGGTTCTCTTCTGATGGAAAACGCTGCAATCATCGCGCCAGAATGCCTAATCTGCTCAGGTATCGGCTGCTTTCCTGACCTCCAAAAGCACAGGGCCAACCCTCTCGCTGCTGCCGTAGCGGTCGTCAGTCGTTGGTCGTCAGTCATCCCTATGGGTAGATGCCACGCAGTTGGTAGGCTTTGGCGACACTCTGAATGCCGAGGATGAAGGCGGCGGTTCGCAGCGAAACATCGCGCTTCTGGGCCACATCCCAGACTTCGTTGAAGGCGCGCAGCATGATCTCGCCCAGCTCTTTTGTCACCTCCTCCTCGGTCCAGAAGAGGCTTTGCAGGCTCTGCACCCACTCGAAGTAGGAGACGGTGACGCGGCCCGCGCTGGCGATGATGTCCGGGACGACCATGATGTCGCGCTCGCGCAGAATCTGGTCGGCAGCCGGGGTGGTGGGGGCGTTCGCGCCCTCCACGACGAGGCGGGCTTTAACGTAGGGTGCGTTCTGCTCCGTCAGGACGCTCTGGATGCCTGCCGGAACGAGAATGTCACAGGGGACGGTCATAACGTCCAGAGGGTCCAGGTGCTCGGCGTCGGGATAATGAGCGAGCGCGCCACTCTGTTGTTTGTGGTCCAGCACCGCGTTCAGGTCCAGCCCATCCTCGCGGTACAGGGTGCCCGACGAGTCGCCGACGGCGACGATGCGCGCGCCACGCTCCTGAAGCACCTGGGCAACGGTCGTGCCGAGCTTGCCGAAACCCTGAATGGCGACGCGCGCGCCCCCGCCGACATCGAGACCCAGCCGTTGGGCCGCTTCCCGCAGGACGAAGACGACGCCGCGCCCGGTGGCGCGCTCGATGCCGACGGTGCCGCCAATGGCGAGGGGTTTGCCTGTCGCGATGGCGGGCACGGAGTAGCCTTTGAGGGCGGAGTAGGTATCCATGACCCAGGCCATCGTCTGCGCGCTGGTGCCCATGTCGGTGTCAAGAATGTCACGTTCGGGGCCGAGGAGCATCACAATCTCGCTGGTGTAGCGGCGGGTGATGCCCTCCAGTTCACGTTTCGAGTGGCGCGCGGGGTCGCAGATGACCGCGCCTTTGGCCCCGCCGAAGGGGATGCCAACGACGGCGGTTTTGAAGGTCATCAGCATGGCGAGGGCTTCGGCGTCTTCTTGGGTGATGGTAGGGGAGTAGCGCAGGCCCCCTTTCGCGGGGCCGCGCGCAGTGGAGTGCTGGACGCGAAAGCCGGTGAACTCCTTGACGGAGCCATCGTCCATTTTGACGGGGAAATGCACCGTGACGATGCGCGCGGGTTCGCGCAGTTGGTCACGGATTCCCGGCGCGATGTCTACCAGTTGAACGGCGGCATCGTAAAAGTGCCGGGTCATCGTCAGAAGAGATTGCCCTTCAGACACACAAGCCTCCTCATTGAGGGTGTTCGTTTGGCCTCGTCCTTATTGTCTGCCGAAGTGGTGCATTCGGCAACTGGAGCGAGGTTGTTAAGGGTTTTTAAGCGGCGGCGGCGGACAGCGGGTGCAGCGATGCAATCGGAATCGTCTCGGTCGCCGAGAGTGTATAGGCAGATAGAGAAAGAAAATCGCTCACGGGCGGGTGCAACACAATCTCAAGGACAAGCTGGCGCGATGCTTCGGAAAAGTCTGCCAGGCCGGAGAGTGGGAAGCTACGCGGCCCCACTTCAGTTTGCTGGGCGAGCACGGAGTACTCGAACAGGGTCAGGCCAATGGCTTTCCGCTCCGCTTTGTTGACTCGGAGCAAGATGTGCTCGTTCAGTTCAAAGCCCGTCGCGTTCTCGCCTGGGGCAAACGAGACGTAGAGCGTATCGCTCGTTTCATCGTATCTGACTACTGGTTCTTCCACGTCCCTATCCAATATCTTTCTGATACGCTGTGACTATGTAGTTATTTGAGAGCGGTTGCCCTTCCTCGTCCCGAGTAAAACCAAATAGCACAATGGCGACGATATGAGTGTTATCCTCTGCGAGGCTGTCAAAAGCCATACTGTAACGATATTTGCGTGGATTTAGAGAGTCTTGTTTACGTGTTCCTCTCCTGATGGTCTCCTCTAGTTCTGCTTCTACCTCTTCCATTTCAGGATGGTTTAATGGATCAACGATATGCTCCCACCGCTCTTGAGTGAGATAGATTCGGTTTCCATAGCGATCATGTACAGTCCAGCGTTGGGCTGCATTCATCATATGCCTTCTGAAACCAAACAGCAAGGGGTGTTCCTAGAAGTTTCGGAACACCCCTTGCCGCTAACGCATTGCTTCCAGCTTCTCAACGATGAGGGGGCGGACTACCTGCGGGTTGGCCTTGCCCTGGGTCGCCTTCATCACCTGCCCCATCAGGAAGCCGACCACCGACGTTTTCCCGTCAAGGTATTTCTGAACCTCCGCCGTGTTTCCGGCGAGCACACTGTCCACGAGGCTCTCTAGCTCGCTGGTGTCGGAGATTTGGGCCAGCCCCTCCTCCTCGACAATCTCCCCGGCGTTGCGCCCGGATTCTATCATCTTTTCGAGCACGGCCTTGCCCGTGCTCTGCGAGATGGTGTCCTTCTCAACGAGCGCAATCAGTTCGACGAGCGCGGGCTGCGTGATGGAAAGCCCCGTCACTGGAACATTCTGGGCGCTGCTGATGCGGAATAGCTCGCCCGTGATCCAGTTGCTCACCGTCTTGGCGGCGATGCCCTGCTCCTGGCCGAGTCGCACCGCCTCCTCGAACCAGTCCGCCGTGTCGCGCTCGGCGGAAAGCACCTCGGCATCGTAGGGCGTCAGGCCATATTCGCGCTGGAAGCGTCCAGCCTTCGCGGCGGGCAGTTCGGGCAGGCTCTCGCGGATTTGAGCAATCCACGCCTCGGAGATTTCGAGCGGCGGCAGGTCCGGTTCGGGGAAGTAGCGGTAGTCGTCCGCCGCCTCCTTGCGGCGCTGGAAGACCGTCTCGCCGCGCCCCTCCAGCCAGCCGCGCGTCTCGCGCTGCACCTCCTGCCCGCGCGTGAGGAGGATGCCCTGACGCTGCTGCTCGTATTCCAGGGCGAGCTTGACGGCGAGTATGGAGTTCAGGTTCTTGACCTCGACGGGTGTGCCGAACTCTGGGGAACCGGTGAGTCGCACAGAGACGTTCGGCTCGACGCGCATCGCGCCGACCTCCATGTCTCCCGTGCCCACGCCGATGTAGCGGATGATGGTGCGGAGCTTCTGGAGGTACTGCCGCGTCTCTTCTGCCGAGCGAAGGTCCGGCTCGGTCACAATCTCGACGAGGGGAACGCCGGAACGGTTGTAGTCTATCAGCGCCCGGCCATCAACGTGGAGGGTACGTCCCGTGTCCTCTTCCAGGTGGACGCGGCGGACACCGATGCGCCGCTTGCCCAACTCGGCGGTCTCCACTTCGAGCCACCCGTTGCGGCAGAGGGGCATGTCGTACTGCGAGATTTGATAGCCCTTCGGTAGGTCCGGGTAGTGGTAGTTCTTGCGGTCCCACTTGGTGACGCGGGTAATCTCGCAGTTCAGGGCGAGGCCGAGGCGGATGGTGAATTGGACGGCTCGGCGGTTGATGACGGGCAGCGCGCCCGGCAGGCCCAGGCAGACCGGGCAGGTGTGCGTGTTGGGCGCGGAGTCCTGGTAGCTGGCGTTGCAGCCGCAGAACATCTTGGAGTTGGTATTCAGTTGGGAGTGGACTTCCATCCCAACGACGAGTTCATACTTCATGGAGACAACCTTTAGGGAGAGATACTATGCCGACTATCCACAGGTCATAATGGGCCTGTGTGTCATTTATACTCGGACGTGACAGCCTACAGGGGCAGATATATAACGTTGTTCATCAAGTCTTCGGGGCTTTCGGCTTCTGTGATTAATTCCAGATCTGCTATGCAGACACCCAGAGGTACATCACGTTGATGCGCGTAGATTACTCCTGCGAATGGTATCTTGTTTCTTTGACGGTAAGTTCCCTCGGTTAAAAAGTCGTTGTCCTGCGTGAAAAGGACTCGTCCCAATTCCGTAGCCCGGTCAAGAAGTGCCGAGTCCTCCAGTTCACTGGTTCCATCCTCATAGGCTGTAATGACGTCCACCCCTCGTAGACGAAGGCTCCTGGTGATTGGACCAGGGACGTGTTGATCCATATAGAGTTTAACCGCCATTAGCTCGTTTTATAGCCTTGAGTCGCTCCATGAGAGGAGATGTACCTAGCTCTCGCCGTATTTGTTCCACCAGCTCATGCCGTCGTTGGATGTCTTCGTCGAGTTCCTCTTTATGATCCCAATAATAAGCCAGCGCGGAATATATCTGTCCCATTGACAGGTATGGAAAACTGTCATGTAACTCGTCCGGCCCCATGCTGTAGGCTTGGTGGGCCAAGACGAGTTCAATGACCTTCATCGTGGTTCCAGCGATGACAGGAACACCTTTATCGTTGAGGATGATGTGTTCGTACCGCGTTTCAAGCAAGGTCATCAGGCACCTTCCGTCTATTTCTCAGCTTCATGCAGTATTCGGCGCGGGCGCTCTCTATCTCCAGATAGGTTATCACTCTTCATCCCGCAAGCGGTTGACCCGCTCTAACATTGTGACCTGTCCCTCCGGCTGATAGGGGAAGAGCGGCACCCCATTCCGCTGGCTGGGCGCTTCCTGGTAGCCTAGACTCTGCCGAGCCAGGCGCGACAGGGCGCTACCGACAGAGATGTGCTCCCGCTCCGCAAGCTCGCGGGCGGCAAGCAGAACATCCTCATCAATATCAAGGGTTGTTTGCATCGTCCCTCTCCCTGCTTGGGGCTACCCCCTCCATTCACTGGTACACCAGCAAAAGGCTGCTTATCTCCTTCTCGCCGTCACGAAGTCCTCGATGCGCGTCAATGCATCCTCTATTTTAGTCATGCTGGTGGCGTAAGCGCAGCGCACGTAGCCGTCGCCGCTTGGCCCAAAGGCCGAGCCGGGCACGACAGCGACGCAGTGCTCCGCGAGAAGCTGCTCGGCGAACGCCTCATCGGTCAGGCCGGAGGGGCGCACATCTGGGAAGCAGTAGAAGGCCCCCTTCGGCTCGAAGGTGGGCAGGCCGATGGTGTTCAGCCCCTCCACGATGACGCGGCGGCGCTCGTCGTAGCTCTGGCGCATCTCTTCCACGAAGGGCTGCCCCTCTCGAATAGCGGTGATGGCCGCCATCTGCGCCATCGTCGGGGCGCTCATAATCACGTACTGGTGCATCTTCCGCATCCCGTTGATGATGGGCGCGGGGCCACAGGCGTAGCCCAAACGCCACCCCGTCATGGCGTAGTCTTTGGAGAAGCCGCCCAGAAGGATGCTGCGCTCGTGCATACCGGGCAGCGCCGGGAAGCAGATGTGCTCGACACCGTAGACCAGACGGTCGTAAATCTCGTCGGAGAGCACGATGAGGTCGTGGCGCGCGGCCACCTCCGCCACTTCCAGCAGCCGCTCCCGGCTCATCACCGCGCCCGTTGGGTTATTGGGATAGCCGATGAAGATAATCTTGGTGCGTGGCGTGATGGCCCGCTCGATGGCCTCAGCCGTCACCTCGAAATTCGTCTCGACGCTGGTGGGCACGTAGACAGGCGTGCCGCCCGCGAAGCTAACAGACGGCCCATAGGCGACGTAGCACGGCTCCGGGATGATAACCTCGTCGCCCGGCTCGATGAGCGTCATCATCGCCAGCATCACGGCCTCGCTGACGCCGACGGTAATCAGAATCTCGTCGGGGCCGTAGCGGACGCCGTACAGGCCATCGAGGTAGTCGGAGAGAGCTTCGCGCAGTTCCAGGACGCCACTATTCGAGGTATAGCCCGTCTGCCCCTGCCGCAGGCTGGCGATGCCCGCCTCCACAATCGGTTCGGGCGTCACAAAGTCCGGTTCGCCGATGCCCAGCGAGATAACGTCCTGCATCGTGGCTACGATGTCGAAGAACTTGCGGATGCCGCTCGGCGGCACCTCGCGGATGCGCGTGCTGATACGGTTGGAGTAATCCATACCTAACCCCTTCGAGCCTAACTCACTTCTCCGTTTGTATAGTCGAAGTCTACGACGGAGGCGTCGCCCACGTTGAGCTTGCGGTAGCGGCCCCGCACAGTTGCCGCGTTGCCAATCAGGGAGCCTGAGAGCATCGTGTCCTCAATGATGGCTCCCGCGTCGGCGATGGTGTCCCGCAGGATAGCGTCGCGCACCTCGCACCCTTCCGCGAGGCTGACATAGGGGCCGACGACTGAATTGACGATGTGTACGTCCGGCCCAATGTGGACCGGCGGCACGATGATGCTGTTCTCGCCGCCCGAATAGACCGTCGCCGCGCCGCCGTGTTCCAGCATGTAGCGGTTGGTCTGAAGCAGCGCGTCGGGCGTGCCGCAATCTTCCCACACGTCTACCGTGCGCGCTTCCAGCCGCGTGCCATCCTGCACCATCAGTTGCAGCGCGTCAGCCAGGAAGAACTCGCCCTTGATCTGGATATTCTCCTCCATCTGCCGCTTGATGGCCCGGAACAGTCCCTCGTAGTCCTTCAGGTAATAGAGTCCAATCACCGCCTGATCGGAGACAAACTCCTCCGGCTTCTCCACGAAGCGCGTGATGATTCCCTCCTCGTCGGTGACGACGACCCCGAAGCGGCGCGGGTCTTCCACCTGTTTGGTGAAGATAACCCCGTCGTTCCCACTCTCCAAGAGCATGTTGACGCGCGCGTCGGAGATGGTGTCCGCGAAGAGGATGAGCACGGGTTCGTGAACCAACTCCTTCGCCAGATAAATCGCGTGAGCCTGCCCCTTCATCTCCGGCTGCTCGACGTAGTTCGCCTTGAAGTGCGGGTACTGCTTCTGAACGTACTCGCGTATCTGCTCCCCCAGGTAGCCAACGATGAAGGTAATCTCGTTGACGCCCGCCCCTTCGAGCCTGTCCAGAATGTGGCCCAGAATGGTGCTCCCGGCGAGCCTGACTAGCGGTTTCGGCTTGGTATAGGTGTGCGGGCGCAGGCGCGTTCCGTAGCCTGACGCCGGAATAATAACGTGCATTAAGGGGTATCTCCTCTTTGAGATGCGGACGGGTTACGGGATACGAGATGCAGGATATGCTTCGCTATTTGCCTTGCTCTGGCACTCTGAAAAGCCTTGAAAACCGTTATCCCGTATCCTGTATCCCGCATCCCGTATCTTATGTTGGTACCGCGCTGGCGGCGCGGGTGTGCCAATCAGTCGCCTGCTCGTAGCGGTAGGCCGCGCCCAGCAACCGCTCCTCTTCCCACGCGGGCGCAATCATCTGAAGGCCGACGGGCAGCCCCTGCGCGAAGCCGCAGGGCAGGCTGATGGCAGGCAACCCTGCCAAGTTCACGGGGATGGTGTAGATGTCTTCCAGGTACATCGCCAAGGGGTCGTTCGCGTGCTCGCCCAGGCGGAAGGCCGTGCTCGGCGTCGTCGGCCCGACGATAAGGTCCACCTCTTCAAAAGCGCGGTCAAAGCTCTGCTTGATGAGTGTCCGCGCCGATTGCGCCTTCTTGTAATAGGCGTCCTGGTAGCCCGCCGAGAGCGCGTAGGTGCCGAGCATGATGCGCCGCTTCACCTCCGCCCCGAAGCCCGCCTCGCGGCTCCTGGCGAAGAGTTCCCAGATGTCGTCAGCCCCGCCCGCGCGCAGGCCGAAACGCACCCCGTCGTAGCGCGCGAGGTTGGCGCTCGCCTCGGCGGGGGCAATGAGGTAGTAGATGGGAATGGCGTGCTCGCTCACCGGCAGATGGATTTCCCGAATAGAGGCCCCCATCCCTTCCAGCCGCGCGATTGCCGCCTGCACCACCTCGGCCACCTCCGGGCTGACGCCGCCCCCGAACCACTCGCCCGGCACGCCGATTCGCAGCCCCTCCACGCCCCGGCTCTCATGGAGAGCAGCCGTGTATGACGGCACCGGGCGCGGCGCGGTGGTCGAATCGTTCCGGTCGTGCCCCGCGATGGCTTCCAGAAAGAGCGCCGCGTCCCTCACATCTTTGGAGAGCGGGCCAATCTGGTCCAGCGAGGAGGCGAAGGCCACCAGCCCGTAGCGGCTCACGCGCCCATACGTCGGCTTCAGTCCCACCACGCCGCAGAAAGCGGCGGGCTGCCGCACCGAGCCACCTGTGTCCGTGCCCAGCGCCGCCAGACACTCGTCCGCCGCAACCGCCGCCGCCGAGCCGCCCGAAGAGCCACCCGGCACGCGGTTCAGGTCCCAGGGGTTGCGCGTTGGGCCATAGGCCGAGTTTTCGGTAGACGACCCCATCGCGAACTCGTCGGTGTTCGTCTTGCCCAGAAAAACCGCGCCCCCTTTGCGGAGCTTCGCCACCACTGTTCCATCCCAGGGCGGAATGTAGTTTTCAAGGAACTTAGAGCCGCAGGTCGTCCGCGTCCCCTCCGTCGAGAGAATATCTTTCAGGGCGATGGGCAGCCCCAGCATCGGGTTCTCGGCTGGCCCTTTGCGTAGCTGCTCGTCCGCCGCGCGCGCCTGCTCCATCGCCATCTCCGGTGTTGGCGTCAGAAAGGCGTGAAGCCTCGGCTCGACGGCTCGTATCCGGTTCAGGAAGGCTTCCGTCAGTTCGACGGAGCGTATCTCGCCTGCATCGAGGAGGCGGCGCGCCTCGTGCAGCGTCAGGTCAGTCAACTTATCCATAACAGTCTATCAACTCTCTTCCAGCACAGTCGGCACGACGAAGAAACCATCCTGATCCTGCGGCGCGTTGGCGAGCGCCTCGTCCTGCGTGAACGAGGCTGTGATGACATCCTCGCGCATCACGCCGACGAGGCCCGTCACCTGGGCCGTCGGCGGCACGTCGCTCGTGTCCAACTGCTGAAGCCGCTCGGCGTAATCCAGGATGGCGGAAAGCTGGTCGCGGAAGCGCTCCTTCTCCCCTCTGGAGAGGTCCAGCCGCGCCAGCTCGGCGATTTCTTCGACTTGTTTCAGAGTAAGACTCATTGGGTTGCTGCTCCGTCAGGAAGGTAACAGGCAGATTATATCATCCGGCAAGGGGAGGGCAAAGGGAATGGGGAATCAGATGGGCGAAACTAGATGTGAGATGTACGCAGGGCTGTGTCAAATTCGGGGCAGAGGGAGAGCGGAGAGCGGTCCAGGAGGAAGCTCAGGCCAGTATCGGCCAGTAAAAGCCAGTACTGGCGAACAGAAAAGGCCAGTAAAGCAACAATTATCTACTACATAGCTTTGCAGATACACTAGAAGCCATGTGACTTTGATACAGCGCTGAGATGTACGGATTAGGGCTTGACACGTTGGTAACTCCTGTGTTACAGTAACTCTATGGTTACGGAAGAAGAGCGTGCCCGCCGCGTCATGGATGCGCTGGGGCATCAGACCCGACGAGAGATTCTGGCCCTGCTAAAAGAGGCCGCGATGCCTGTTGGAGAGATTGCTGACCGCTTGCCCATCAGTCGCCCAGCCGTCTCCAAACATCTACGCATTCTGGAAAACGCGGGCCTGGTTGAATACACATCAAGTGGAACGCGCAACATCTTCCGCCTCAGAACCAACGGCTTCAATGACGCCCGCGCCTTCGTCGAAAGTTTTTGGGACGAGGCACTGGCAAATTTCCAACGCCTCGTTGACGAGCAAGAGAGGTCCGAGCCATGAGTGCCTCCGGCTCGGCGGATGCCGTCAGGAAAACCATCACGGTGCGTTGTGATGTGGAGACCGCCTTTCGCATCTGGACCGAGCAGATGAATAGCTGGTGGCCCAAAGGACATTCCCGTAGCGGCAATCCCAGCACCACCGTACTCATGGAGAGCCAAATCGGGGGCCGCATCTACGAGCGCACTCCCGAAGGGGTCGAACACGATTGGGGAAGGGTCATTGTCTGGAACCCTCCGCGCCATTACGCCTATCACTGGTACTTGGGGAGTGGCCCTGAACAACCAACGCGCGTAGACGTGCATTTCATCGCCCAGGAAGACGGACATACGCGCGTGGACGTTAGCCACCAGGGTCCGCAGTTGATTGGCGAACTATGGTCGAGCAGGAGTTCCGTCTTTGACGCAGCCTGGGAGGCGGTACTAGCTGCCTATGTCGCAGCGTGTGTCGGGTGAGGGGTCTGTGAGAGGGAGAACACTGCATGAAGGAATATAGCGCCACCACGACGATTGAGGCTTCGCCTGAAACGATTTGGGCCATTCTGACTGACGCCGCCAGCTATCCTGAGTGGGATCCGGGGGTAGACAGGATTGAAGGCCACATCGCGCCCGGCGAGAAGGTTACAGCCTATACCAAACTCAGTCCGGGGCGGGCCTTCCCCGCCACCGTGACGGAGTTCGTGCCGGGTCGGAAGATGACGTGGAGTGGTGGGCTGCCACTGGGGCTGTTTAAGGGGGAGCGCACCTTCACACTAGCGCCGCAGGGTAACGGCAGCACGGAGTTCACGCTCCGCGAGGTCTTTAGCGGGCCATTGCTCCAACTATTTGGCCGCTCGATTCCCGATATGACCTCCACCTTCGAGCAATTCGCCGCCGGGCTAAAAGAGCGGGCCGAACGCGCCCCCTGATTCGTCTAACCACGCGAACGCGCATCCATGACAATGTTCATCGTCTTGTAGACCAACTTGGCGATGATGAACTCACTGGCGTGATGGCCCGGAATCGGGGCCAACTCCACGCAGTCCACCCCCAGCACGCGCCCCGCGCTGTCAGCGACGATGCCGATAATCTCCAGCACCTGCAGCCAGGAGAGGCCGTTAGGCTCCGGCGTCCCCGTCGCCGGAATGAGCGAGGGGTCGAAGGCGTCAACGTCAATTGAGAGAAACACGTCCCGCCCCTGCACACGCTGCCGCAACTCCTGCTGCCAGCTACCCCGGTGAACATCCTCCGCGAACCAGACGCGCAGGTGGTGCTGGCGCTCCTGAATCAACTCCGCCTCCTCCATGCTCAGGGAGCGGATGCCAAGCTGCACGATGTCCCAACGGCTCTCCAGCAGGCGGCGCGCGATGGAAGCGTGCGAGTACGGCGTCCCCTCGTACTCGTCGCGCAGGTCGCAGTGCGCGTCCAGTTGCACCAACAGGGGCCGCGTCGCATCGTGCGCGGCGGCAAGCCCCTTACCGACGCCCGACGATATAGAATGCTCCCCGCCCAGCGCAAAGAGCAGCTTGTCGGGATACTGCGAAGCGATGTCGCGCACCGCCTCCTCGATTTGCCGCACCATCTCCTCCGGCGAGGCATGATTTACAGCCAAGGGCGGCAGCGTATGGACCCCGTACTCGGCACCGTACTCCCGTTGAAACTCCCGGTCGTAAAGCTCCACCTGCATCGAGGCGTTCACGATAGAGCGCGGCCCGAAGCGTGTGCCGCCGCCGTAACTGACCGTCCCCTCGTAAGGGATGGGCAGGACGATGACCCCCGCCGATTCCAGCGCGCTCTGCTCCTCCGTCAGCCCCAGAAAGTTCTCCTGCGGCAGAAACTCATAACTCATATCAACCTCTTCCGGCGTTATACCACTTGCTCATAGACCCGGCGCAATACGGGTGCCCTGAGCGGACATGAACTCCCCTCTGGGGAGTGGCGAAACTGGTAGTCGAGCGGTGGAGCGAAGCGCAACCCTCGGCGGCGTGGGTGGGCAGGGCGTACCCCTTTGCACCCTTTTGTCTAAATCCCCTTTGCGTCCCTGCGTCTTTGCGCCTTTGCGTTATGCCGTTCATTCTGCATTCTCATAACCCACCATAGGAAGGTACTGCTGGCGCGTCGGCCCAAACAGCGCGACATGCCCCGTGCGGCAGAGCGGCACGCTGAACACGTTGCCCTCCGTATCGAGCACCATCGGGGAGGCCGACACACACGTCTCGCCCGCCTCCCGCCAGCCGCTCCCCATCCGCCACCGGAGCGCCAGTTCCGCCTCCTCAGTCACCGCCCGCACGTCGGCATCGCTGTACCGGACAGTCACCGTCACAGGCCGCGCGAACGCGAAGCCGGAGAGCGGCTGCCCCTCCTCAAAGGCCGTCAACTCGAAAGCGTGGCCCGCGAACAGCGCGTTCGGCAAGTTGCTTGCCAGGGTAGGCGTCAGCACGATGGGCGTTGTCCGGTTCACCGCCCCGGCGGGGAAGCGCAGTTCCGTCGGCAAGCCCCCTGTATCCGTATACGTCAGGGTGGTCGCCATGCCCGGCTCCAGCGTCGCCGAGACCGGTGCCGCGAGGATCGTAAAACTCTCGCCGTAAGCGCTCGGCAAAACCGTCACGGTGCGTGTCGGCGGCACGAAAACATGCCCCTTCAGCGTCGGCGTCAGCGTATAACTGCCCGACAGCACTCCTGTGAAGGTATAAAGGCCACCCGCGTCGGCAGTCGCCGTCAGCGCCGCGCCCGCCGAGATGGTCACTCCCCCGAACGGCGCTCCACTCGCATCCATGACGCGCCCCGCCACCGTCGCGCCCTCGCTCAGGATGAACAGCCCCACCTCCCCGCCCGCGACGTAGAGATGGCTTTCCGCAACCGCGACGTGCTGCCCAGCCCCAAACGCGCCAATCTCGACAGGTTGAGTGGGTTCCTCGAAGTCCACAACCTGTAGCCGTGCTTGCGGCGAGCCACCCACCGCGCCCGCGTAATAGGCGATGTAGGCGCGGCCCCCGCGCACCGCCGCGCTGTAAATATCCCCCGGCGCGGCGTAAAGCGCCGTAGGCGTAGGAGCGCTGGGGTCCGACACGTCAATCACCCGCAAGCCGCCCCCGCCCGTTGGCCGCTGCGGCTCGACCACGTAGGCACGGTCCCCCGCGACAGTCAACCCCCTCGCCGAGGGCGAATCTGGTATCGTGACGAAGCCGCTCTCCACAGGCTGTTTAGCGTCCGAAAGGTCCAGCACCCGCAGCGAGTATCCTTGCGTCGCCGCGACCGTGACGTAAGCCTGCGTATCCGACACCGCGACGCTCGTCACCGCGCCTTCGTACTCGACAGTAGTCACTTCCACGATGGAAGCCGGGGCCGAAATATCCCACACGCGCAGAAGCTCCCCGTCCGGCACCAGCAGCGTATTCCCGGCGGCACCCAACCCCTCTCTCTGCGAGTAGTAGGGCGACGGGGAGTTCAGCAGATAGGCACCCACCTGTTCAGGGGCGCGGGCCTCCGACAGATTCACCACCTGCACGCGGTTCTCGCAGGCCGGACTGCCCGGCGCGTCACACGCGAAGCTGCGAATGTAGAGATGGTTGTTGGCGACCACCATCCCGACGACGGTACTCCTCGCTTCCGGCAGCGGAATCTCGCTCACCGGCGTTGGTGCTTTGGGATTGGTAGTATCCAGAATGGCTACCTTCGCATCATCGGCAGCGTAAACGTAATCTTCCCCAACGAGCACGAACGTCGCCGTGACAGCCCTCCCGCTCACCACCTCCACGTTCTCCGCGCGCAACACCGCACGGTCAGGCGGCAACTGGTCAGGTTCGTCGCTCGTCGGCGCTTGGGCAGCCACATAGAGCGTTGTCCACGAAAACAACGCCAGTACAAGAAAAACGTACAGCAGCCTGAGTCGCATCACACGCTCGTTGAAGAGTGGCCGGAACACCAAATCGCGGCCTGAACATTAGCAGAGATTGCTTGAGAGTCCAACCCTATCAGGCGCTTGCATGGGCTTCACCATCGTCAAGAACAGTCGCGCACCATCCATATCATTTCGAATGGGCTGTGGGGCAAAAAGAAGGGAGCGCGTCACGGCGCTCCCTCCCTTGCGTTCACTTCGCCCTCCTAGCGGCTGACCACGCCGCCCGAATAGCCATCTTCCAGAAGGTCTTCCGGGTCGAGCGGGCGGTTCTCGCGGTAAGTGTCCGCCAGAAGTTGCAGCAATTCCCCGCGTCGGTCATAGAGCCGCTTCAGCGGGCGCGGCGAGCGCTTGCCCAGCGCGTAAGCCGCCATGATGGGCATCGCAATCGTCGAGTCCGTATAGCAGACCACCGTGTCGGGTAGCTGCTCCGGGTCCACCTTGCCCCAGGTTACCGCCTCGGCAGGCGTCGCCCCGGAGAGGCCACCCGTGTCGGGCCGCGCATCCGTAATCTGGATGAAGTAGTCGTGCCCCTTCTCGTTAATGCCCATGATTTCCTGAATCTGCGGCTCCGTCTGGAGCGCGAAGTTCTTCGGCGAACCGCCGCCGAAGATGACGATGGCGCTCTTGCCGCCGCTGTGCTTCGCCTCGTAGACGATGGCCGTCGTCTCGTTCACGTCCGCCTCCGGGTCGAAGCCGATGTCCTGCCCCGCCAGCCGCAGCGCCGCGACATTCATCCCCAGCGTAGAGTCGCCCGGCGACGAGGTGTAGATGGGCACGCCCAACTCATAGGCCGCGCCAAGAATGGAGCGCACGGGCGAGTTGCGGCGCTGCTCGAACGCGCGAACGTACTTGCCCAGGTAGTAGTGAACCTCGGCAGTGCTGAGGCGGCCCCGGAATTCCGGCCCTTCCAGTACCCGCCGCACGAAGGCGTCCGACTTCAGCAGCACCTCCTGGTCGAAAACAATGTCGTAGATGCGAATGATGCCTTCCTCGCGCAGTTGCACATCGTCCGTGAACGGCGAGGTCTGGTACAGCGAGAAGCCGAGCGAGCGGTGCAGGTCGTGGTACAGGTTCGCGCCCGTCGAAATCATCCAGTCTATCAGCCCCGCCTCCATCAGGGGCACGATAGCCGCCGTGCCGAGGCCCGTCGGCGTGAGCGCGCCGGAGAGCGTCACGCCCACCGTCACGTCCGGCTCCGTGCATTTCTCCGCAAAGAGCAGCGTCGCCTCGCGCAGCCGCGCCGCGTTGTAGGCGAAGAAGAACTCTTCTACCAGTTCCAATACCGTAATATCCCCGCGAATCGGCTGGGGATCGAGCTTTCGTCCAAGTGACATGGAGCATTCCTTTCTATGGACCGACAACTACCAGCAGACACCTATCGTCAGCAAGAAATTGACCGCTATCCCACTCTCATGGCGGTGCCACTCACCGTGACCATGAGCATGCTGCCGCCATCCTGAATGGAGATAGTCTCATAGTCTATGTCTATGCCGATGACGGCGTTTGCACCGAGGCGGCGCGCCTGCTCTTTCATCTCCTCCATCGCAATCTCCCGCGCCCTGCGTAGCTCCTTCTCGTAGGAGCCTGCGCGCCCGCCCACGATGTCCCGGATACCCGCGAAGAGGTCGCGGAAGATGTTGGCTCCCAGAATCGCCTCGCCCGTCACCACGCCGAGGTATTCATAAACATCCAACCCCTGAATCGTGCTCGTCGTGCTCAGAATCATGCCATTCGCTCCCTATCTCGCATCCCCTATCCTGCCGTTAGCGGTCGTCGGTCGTCGGTCGTCTTCCGGGTGGCAGAGGTCGGCGAAGGCGCGCAGAGCAGCGTCAAAATCAGGGGCTTCCGTGATGGCGCGGCCCACGATGATGCCCTCCATCGCGCCCATGCTCGTCTGCCGCCAGGGTACAGTGTAGTGAATCCGGAGGGCGCGCCGCGCGCGTTCAAGCGTAATGCCACCCGCGAGGCGAAGCGGTCGGTCTACCGCCAGCAACCCTTCCACCAGCAGGCGCGGCAACCCCGATTCCGGGCGGTGGATGATGAACCCATCTACCAACGGGGCAATAGCGCGGGCGCGAATGATGGGGTTCGCGTCGTTCAGCAGGTCCACCCACACCTCTCTGTTGCCGAACTCGTTGGCGATGGCACGAACGCCGAGCAGGTTGGTCCGCGCTCCATCCACGACACTCACCGCGTCAGCCCCAGCCTCGAAGCAGACACGGGCGATGGCTGGCCCCTCGTCCGAGATTTTAGTATCGGCGAAAAGGCCGCAGGAATAGCCTTCCAACTGCGCCCTGACCTGCCGCAACGCGCCGACGCCCTCCCGTACGAGAAGCGGCGTGCCAACCTCGATGGTGTCCACGAGCGGGGCGGCGCTGGCGGCCACGTCAACCGCCTCTTCCAGCGTGCAGTGGTCCAGCGCGAGTTGTAGATGCAGTCGGTACATGAAGGGAACCCTCACGAGGATTGTACAGGAAAACCATTGTGAGGCTAACGAATCTATGGTCCGTCCTGAGTGTGGCAGAATGCGGGTTCTATGCTGTTGGATTGCTTGACGCAACTCTACCTAACAAGAAATGCAATCGAAATCATGAGAAAGATGAAAATTCAAACAACCAACATAGCGAAGTTATGCACAATAAGAGGCTTTCGTCCACCAAATTTGACAACTTATCCACAATCGAGCTATTTTCCGGCGAAACCCTTGCACGAGGGTGCTATCTTTGATACAATGGCAGAGGTCTTTTAAGAGGGCTTAAAGTTGGTGGGCCTGAGACAGTCAGAGCGGCTCGACGTTCTTCCGCCGTGAAGCGTTGCGTTCAAGCTTTGACGGTTAGCTGTGCCTTGATCCCTGCTCCGCCATAAACCCCACCGGATCTCTGACCAACCTTCTAACCTTGATTATCGCAAGGGCGAGTATTCCCGCAGGGTGATGGGAGTTTGCGAATGAACCACACTGATTACAAGCGGATTTGGGAGGCGGCTCTAGGGGACATCCAGCTTCAGATGACCCGCGCCACGTTCGAGACGTGGATGAAGGGCACGGAACTGGTGGGGCAGCAGGACGGCACCTTCCTCATCAGCACGCCAAGCCCCTACGCCGTCGAGTGGCTGGAAAACCGCCTGCGCCGCATGATCAAGCTGACGCTGGAACGGCACGTCGGCCAGCCCGTCACGCTCAAGTTCGTGGTGCGTTCCGGCAATGGCAGCCACACCGAGAGCCTGGAAACGGAAATGGCTCCGGCACGCGTGGCTGTGCCCGTGATGGAAGAGGTTGGTGCCGAGCGTCTATCACCCCGGAGGAACACGCCTCCCGTAGCCGCGCCCCCGCAGAGCCAGAGCAGGCCCGCGCCGTCCCCAGCGCCCACTTCCGGGGTATACGCCTCCCACCCGCAGGAGCGGTACACCTTCGACACCTTCATCGTTGGGGCGAGCAACCGACTGGCCCACGCGGCGGCGGTGGCGGTCTCCGAGCGCCCGGCAATTGCCTACAACCCCCTCTTCATCTACGGCGGCGTGGGCCTGGGCAAGACGCACCTCCTGAAGGCTATCGAGCACGAGGCGAAGTTGAAGGGGTTGAGTGCCGTCTACGTCTCGTCGGAGCGCTTCACCAACGAGTTCATCGCGGATATTCGCTCCCAGAACACGGGTGCCTTCCGGGACCGTTACCGGAACGCGGACGTGCTGCTGATTGACGACATTCAGTTCCTGGCGGGGAAGGAGTCCACGCAGGACGAGTTCTTCCACACCTTCAACACGCTCCACTCGGCCAGCAAGCAGCTTGTGATTTCGAGTGACCGCCCCCCAAAGGCCATCATGCTGTTGGAAGAGCGGCTCCGCTCCCGCTTCG
>DASVVH010000182.1:0-7558 GCA_036386615.1 Ardenticatenaceae bacterium | reverse complement strand
TAGGGGCGGCCATGCGGAAGTTGCTGCATCTAGTCTTCGGTGTGCTCAAGTCCGGGCGACCGTTTGACCCTTTGCACGGGCAGACTGCCGCTTGACAACCAACACGATATCTACCGCTTTCGCCATCCCCTGCGGGGATTCCACGAACGCTCAAACCATCTCCACTGGCCCCGTGCATCGCCACCTGCTGTGCTGGTACGTTGAGGTAATGACTTTTGAGAAGCCTCGTAAAGTGAAGTACCGCCCAGCGTCTGCCCGCTGTCGTTCATTCCCCATCCTGCAAACCACAGGGCTGTGTCAACGTAGCGTGGCTTGTAAAATATCTAACATCTATATAGCAGCTACTTATCGCTATACTGGCCGCTTATCGCTCGCCAGTACTGGCCGTTACTGGCCGATACTGGTCTCTGTGCCTTCTGGCCCCTTTCTCGCTCCCGCTCCTCCTTCCCCTCTCCCACTTTGACACAGCCCTGCGTCAAACCATTAGACGCTGTCGCGGCTTTCGATTAGAATCCGTCCATGCGCCGCCCCTCCCGTCCCACGCTGCTCGCGGTGCTGGCCTCACCCGGAGACGAGGCCGACCCACCCGGCGGAGCGCTTGTCACCTCAGCGTGGCGTGGTGCCCGCACCGTGCTCGTGACCCTCAGTGGAGGGGGTGATTCCAGGCTCCGGCAGGCGGCAGAGCGCGTGGCCCTGCTCTTCAGCATCGAGAGCCACTTTCTGTGGGAGCCTTCGGGCGAGGACGAGGCGCTGCGGCTGGCACGCATCCTGCGAGCCGTGAAGCCTGGGGTGGTCGTCGCCAACGCGGGTGCGTGGGGCGTCACCGAAGGGGCGTGGAGGGCGGCAGCCGACACTAGCGTGACGATGCCGGGGCTGCCCCTGTTCGACCCTGACGAGGCCCGGCTGTGGTTTACAACCGACGAGGGCCGGGCCGACGCTCAGATAGATGTGAGTGCCGCGCGCCCTCTGCTGCGGGCCGCGTGGTTCCTCTACCAGCCCGACGTGCCGGAGCCGGAACCGCGCGGGCGAGAATACTATGCATTTCAGGGTGGCTGCCCCTTGCAGCAGGCGCAACCCGTGACTGACCTGTTCGTCGGGCTGGCACCCGGCCTGCCGAAACCGATAACCAGCTTCTTGCCGGAGGAACCATAGATGAGCAGTACGATACAGACGGCGTCGGTGCAGGCCGCGCTGGGGCGGTGCCTGAGAAGCCCCTACCTCGCGGTAGACGAATCGCGGCGCGGGCAGGTACAGTCCGAGTTGGACGCGGCCCGGCAACTCTACGAGCAGGCGCTGGCCTCCTTCACCGAGGACGACGAGGCGACGGGCCTGAAGCAGATCTGGGGAGCCGTCTACCGCTCGGCGCGCGCGCTCGCCTACAAGGCGGGGTACCGCGTGGACCAACTGGAATGCCTGGAGACCGTGCTGCGGGTACACTACTCCGCCATCGGCGACGAGGAGATTGCGGAGATGCGCCGCGCGCAGGAACTCGTCGGCACGCGAGACGTGGCTATCGCCCGCGCGCGTACATTCATGGAGAAGGTTGCATCGCTGGTGTAGCGACGAAGGAGATAGCCAATGGCAACGGCACGCTGGTTCTACATGGACGAACCGAACAGCAAGTTCGTGATTCAGGAGCACCTGCGCCGGGAGTACTGGCGCGTCGGTCCCTCCCAACTGTGGATCGAGGCCACGCAGGCGACGCTGCCCTACAAAGCGGTGGGCTACTGGCACGACCTGACTTTTGACTTGGAGTGGGTGCCCCGCGACTATATTGTCCTGCGCTCCAACCAGCGAACGCCGGAACTGGTGCGCGCGACTACCCTGCAACTGGGCTTCAAGCCGACGCGCGAGTACGAGGAGGGGGGACGGTACATCGTGGAGTGGCGTATTCGCGGCTCGGCTAGCACTGCCGAGCTATCCGCCGCGACAGCGGAGGCCACGCCGACTCTGGCCTAGTATCTAGCAGAAGGCCCCGCTTCGGCGGGGTTTTTCTTGTCTCGCTTGTTCTCTTCGCCGCGAACCTTCTATAATCTGCCAGTGGCCCTGAAAGCGTGTGGAGCCGCTTCAACCGCCGAGACGCCGAAGGAGACTCAACCATGACGACTGTAGTAGTGAAGAGCCTCGACAACTTGCAGCAGCAGGTCATCGTAGATGGGCACACCTTCATCGCCGACGAGCCGAAGGAGGTGGGCGGGGACGACCTTGGCCCAACGCCCTATGACCTGCTCCTCGGCGCGCTCGGTGCCTGCACAAACATGACGCTCCTCATGTACGCGCGGCGGAAAAAGTGGCCGCTCAAGTCCGTCGAGGTCTGGCTGACGCACGACCGCGTTTACATGGACGATTGCCTCAACTCGATTGACGACAATCCGAAGGCTGGCTACATGGAGCGCATCACCCGCGAGTTCATCCTGGTGGGCGACCTCTCGGAGGAACAGCGCGTGCGGCTGAAGGAGATTGCCCAAAAGTGCCCGGTTCACAAGACGTTGCACAAGCCTCTCGAAATTGTGGATACGGAGCCGGAGGTGCGTCCCGCTTGAGCGAGGCGGCACAAATTGTGCTTTCGATTCCGGGTGAACGGACAGTTGATGTCCGCTAACTGAAAGGACACGGACCATGCAACGCAGCGATGTGCCGAATGACGGCGACAGGCTGACCGAAGGGGACAAGCACGACATCTACAACCCCGTCGGCGCGGTGGGGAACCTGGGCCAGGATGTGCCCTGGACGGGCAAGGCAGGCCCTGAGGTTCAGGAAGGGGCCAATAACTTCTACGAGGAGATTGGCGCGGCCATCCTGGGCAAGGATGAGGAGGACGTTCACGAGCCGGACCTGGACGAAAACGCGAGGCGCTAGATGAATCGCAGAGAGTCAGAGCCACTTGACCTTGACGCGCTCCTTCAGGAGTTGCAGGCTGGGCAGGACGCGCAGCCGGAGCCGGAGGGTTTCCGCTCCGGCTATGTGGCTGTCGTCGGCCAGCCCAACGTCGGCAAGTCCACGCTGATGAACCGACTCATTGGGCAGAAGGTGGCGATTGTCTCTCCGAAGCCGCAGACGACGCGGCGGCGCATCCTAGGCATCCTGACGCGCGAGGATGCCCAACTCATGTTTGTGGATACGCCGGGCATCCACGATGCCTTCCACAAGCTGGGCGAGTACATGAACACGATGGCGCTATCATCCATTCCCGACGCGGACGTGGTGCTCTTCGTGGTGGAGGGTGTGACCTCGCCTAACGAGATGGACCGCGAGATTGCCGCGCAACTCGCCCGTTTCGACGGCCCCAAGCTGCTTCTCGTCAACAAGATTGACCAGATTGAGCAGGAGCTAGCAGCGCATCGCTTCGAGCAGTACGCCGCATTGGGCGAGTGGGCCGAGGTGCTGCCCATCTCCGCGCTGGAAGGGCACGGCGTGGAGGGTGTGATTGACAGGGTCGTGCAATATCTGCCGGAGGGGCCGCGCTACTACCCCGAAGGGCAGGTGACGGACCAGACGGAGCGCGAGATTGCCGCCGAGATTGTGCGCGAGGCGGCGCTGCGCCACCTTGAGCAGGAGGTACCGCACTCGATTAACGTCGTGGCGGACGAGTGGACGGAGCGCCCGAATGGTGTCACCTATATCTCGGCTACCATCTTCGTCGAGCGCGACACCCAGAAGGGAATCGTCATCGGACAGGGCGGGAAGATGCTGAAGCGCATCAGCAGCGAGGCCCGCGCAGAAATCGAGCGCGAGTTGGGCGTGCAGGTCTACCTCGATCTGTGGGTGAAGGTGCGCGACAGGTGGCGCAACAGTGACAGTTGGCTGAACCGCTGGGGCTATAAACCCGACAACAGTTGAGAGGCCCGGTGGCCCATATCTTTCTCCTGAACCGCTCTTCGTAGGGTTGGTCCTACTCTGAGCAAAGGCATGGTCCAGGTGGGGTGAAGGCAGAGTTGGCGGAGGGAAAGCAGGTGCCGAGGCTAGCTTATGTGAAGTAAAGCCTACTAAAGCCTACCTGAACACGAGATACAGGTAGGCTTTAGTTGACATAAAGCAGCGATGTGGGCAAATCACAACGGTACGCCCGTGACAGAGCTTCCGCGCATTGCAGACACGTCCGAATCTATAATGCAAGCAATTCATCTCTACTTGGTGTAACAGCCATGTCTACCAATGAAGCGATGATAGAGCAGTCATGGTTTCTGAAGAGCCGTGTACAGGAGAGTATCGTCGGGTATCTACAGGCTCAAGGCTACGCTATCATCTCGGCGAGTGATGGCGGCGACGGGGATGGTCAGGATATTGTTGCCGAGAACGCCGCCGGGCCGCTGTGGCTCGCCGTCATCGGGTTCCCGCCAGAACAACTGGAGGTGGCGGAAACGCAACATGCGCTGGCCGGGAAATGGTTTACCGATACCCTGCTCCGCGTTCTCACCTGGAAAGCGGAGATTGATACCTCAGGAGCGAAGGTGGCGGTGGCCCTTCCTGATGTTCAACGTTATCGGAAGTTGGCACGCGACACCAAATGGATGCGGAACATGGTGCGTTTCAACCTGCTCTGGGTGCGCGAAGATGGAAAAGTGGATGCACAGCCGCGCCTGAAGTGACCTACAACTCTGCCTCGGCGCGCAACTCCTCCTCGATGGCCTCCGCTATCTCGTCCCACCTATAACCCTCTAATGCTCCATAAATCGCGTAGAGCACGTTGAGTGACACCTGCTCCGGGCGCGCAACCTTGATGCGAGGCAACCTGAATCTCTCGCAGAGCCTCATTTGGGGTTTCCCCATGCGCCGAAACGTACCTGAATCCCGGCACGGTAGCGATGTAGCATTAACCTTCATCGCTCCAAATGTAGTGGTGCATCGTTGTTCTTACCCAGCCTGGGCCACTACCTGCGGCTCAGGCAACTCGCGGCCCTCCTCGCGGTAATCCTCAAAGACGGCCTCAAGCGCGATGCCAAGCTCCCGTACCGCCTCTTCGGGCGTATCCCCGGAGGCAGAGATGTAACGAAACTCTGGTACGCCGTCCACCACTGCGAAGTACGCTTTATCCGGCTCGTGCCAGAACACGCGGTAGCTATAGTGATACATCGCTCTCCCTTTAGCTCTCTTCGTTGCTGATGGTGTCAATTATGTCTAGCATCTGGACGACCTGATACTCTTTTGCTTTGCCGCCCTTTAATGGTTGTGCAACCAATCGCTCAGGCCGCCCCTCTGCACGGTAAATGTGGTGGCTACCTGTGACGCGGCGAAGCGTGAATCCGTAGCACTGAGCAAGCTTTTCCAACTCTGCGAAGCGCAACCCTGCCGGATTGTTCCTTGCCTTTTGGAGTAGTTTATCACAGTTTGCCATCGTCGCACCTCATTTGCTGGTTTAAGATGGTATAGAGAGCGGGTGCAACAAAGTACTTTAATTTGCTTGAGCTGAGGAGGCTAAGTTGAATATTGAGTTAGAGTAGGTCCATGTGGTGCAATAGTAGTTTATCAGTCGCGTCAATACCAAGAAGCACCTTGGATGGAGCACAGAAAAGCACCTGCTCAGAGTGTTGAGTAGGTGCTTCTTGTGCTACTGGAAAGGAATGGCTAAATGCGGCTGAAGAGCAGCGCCTTCTTCACCTCGCCGATGGCGCGGGTGATTTCGATGTCACGAGGACAGGCGTTAGTGCAGTTGAAGATGGTGCGGCAGCGCCACACGCCATCCGGCTCGTTCAGGATTTCCAACCGCTGCGACGCGCCCAGGTCGCGGCTGTCGAAGATGAAGCGGTGCGCCTGCACAATTGCCATCGGCCCGACGTACTCGCCCCTCGCCCAGAAGGATGGGCATGAGGTGGTGCAGGCCGCGCAGAGAATACACTTCGTCGTGTCGTCGAAGACCTCGCGCTCCTCGATGCTTTGCAGCCGCTCGCGCGCCGGGGGTGCCTCCTCATTGATGAGCCAGGGCATCACGCTGCGATATTGCGCGAAGAAGGGGTCCATGTCCACCACGAGGTCTTTTATGACGGGAAGCCCCAGCATCGGCTCCACCGTAATCGCGTTGGGCAACTCCTTCAGCAGCATCTTGCACGCCAGCCGATTCTTGCCGTTGATTCGCATCGCGTCGGAGCCGCAGATGCCCATCGCGCAGGAGCGCCGGAAGGTCAACGTGCCGTCGTGATACCACTTGACGTTGTGCAGCGCGTCCAGCACGCGGTCCGTCGGCTCCACATCCACATCGTACTCGCCCCACCAGGGACTTTCGTCCTTTTCCGGGTTGAAGCGCTTGATTTTCAGATGAATCTGCATCGCTATCGTTCCTTCTGGAAGGGGCACGGCATGCCGTGCCCCTACAGTCAACGGTTACGTGGATTAATACTTGCGAACCTGCGGCTGGTAGTTGGTAATGACGACGGGCTTGTAGGCGAACTCGTAGCCGCCGTCCGCTCGCTGGTAGAGCAGCGTGTGCTTCATCCAGTTCTCGTCGTCCCGCTCCTCGTAGTCGCCACGCGCGTGCCCGCCCCGGCTCTCCGTGCGGTTCAATGCCGAGAGCGCCGTCACCTCGGCCAGGTTGAGCAGGTTGTGCAACTCCAGTGCCTCCAGCAGGTCGGTATTGAAGCGCTTGCCCTTGTCGTCGGTGCCAACCTTCACGTAGCGCGCCTTGAGTTCCTGTAGCTTGACCAGCGTCTCCTGCATTCCCGGCCCCTCGCGGAAGATGCCCACGTTGTCCATCATCGTGCGCTGCATCTCGTTGCGAATCTTCGCGGGCGTCGCCTCGCTCGTGTCGTTGGCGAGGATGCGGCTAATCTCCGTGCGCGTCCACGCTTCCGGCTCCTCAGGGAGGGGCTGGAAGTCAATCTCGTTCACGAAGCGCGCCATGTGCTGCCCGGAACGCCTGCCGAAGACCACGAGGTCCACCAGCGAGTTCGTGCCCAGACGGTTCGCGCCGTGTACCGAGACGCACGCCACCTCGCCCGCCGCGTACAGCCCGTAGAGCGGCGTGTTCTGCGCGTCAATGATGACCCGCCCATCCACGTCCGTCGGGATGCCGCCCATCGCGTAGTGCGCTGTCGGCTGAATCGGAATCGGCTCTTCGACGGGGTCCACGCCCAGGTAGGTGCGCGAAATCTCCGCGATGTCCGGTAGCTTCTTCTCGATGACCTCTTTGCCCAGGTGGCGCGCGTCGAGGTAGACGTAATCCTTGCCCTCGATGCCGCGCCCCTCCTTGATTTCCAGGTGAATCGCCCGCGACACCACGTCGCGCGAGGCCAAATCCTTCATCGTCGGCGCGTACCGCTCCATGAAGCGCTCGCCGTCCTTGTTCAGCAGGATACCGCCCTCGCCGCGCACACCTTCCGTGATGAGGAAGCCCATCTTGTAGATGCCCGTCGGGTGGAACTGGAAGAACTCCATGTCCTCAAGCGGGATGCCGTGCCGCAGGCAGATGGCCGGACCGTCGCCCGTTAGCGTGAAGGCGTTGGAAGTCACGCTCCAGCACTTGCCCCAGCCGCCCGTCGCCAGCATCGTCGCCTTGGCGTGGAAGGTGTGAATCTCGCCCGTGTCAATCGCATAGGCGACGCACCCTTTGCAGACGCCATCCTCG
>DASVVH010000181.1:0-9483 GCA_036386615.1 Ardenticatenaceae bacterium | reverse complement strand
GTGGAAGGGAATGACGGCCAGCATCAGCGCGAAGCCCATGCCCAGCGAGAGCACCACCGCCGCCGTGAGCGCCGCCGCCTCCGGCTCGTAGACGCGCTGCGCGATGAGCGTCGCCGCGACGAGGAACGGCGGCACCGCCAGCACCGTCAGGATGAGCAGCCGCGTGGCGGCGCGGGTGTTCGTCTCGGCCCCACCCTGCACCAACCCAACCGTGACCAGCCACGCGATTTTGAGGATGAGCACCCGCAGCACCAACTCGTCAAAGAGGTTCGCCGCCACCAGCAGCCCGTAAACAATCAGCAGGAAAGGGAAGAGACTCCACCCCTGCGAGATGCGCCACGCGAAGAGAAAGGCGGCGACCAGCCACGCCGCCAGCAGCACGAGCAGCGCCTGCCCCGTGTCGTTCAGGAAGAGGCCACGCCCCAGCAGCGTCAGCTCGTCGGCGGGAGGATGCGCCACCAGCCACCAACCCGCCAGCCCTACGACGGCGGCGGAGACGAGCGCGGCCAGCAGCGCCACGCGCCGCAGTAGGTAGACGAGCGGAGCCGCCACCATCGGCAGCCAGACGGGCAGCAGCGCGCTCTGGAGAGGCGACAGTTCAATCACGCGGGCTGCTCCTCTCTCGGCACCCGCTCCATCGGCGGTGTCACGGGTCGCTCTAGCGCGGCGACGGCCTCGGCCAGCGCCTCCGGGGTGCGCGGGTCCGGCACGGGCGCGATAGCCTGCTGCGCCTCGATGAGAGGCAGGTGGCGGGCCACCGCGAGGTACGAGGCGGCGAGGCCAACCAGAATCGTGCTGATGCCCAGCAGCCCCACAACGGATAGGCTCGGCTCGATGAGCGTGTAAAGCAACTCGAAGCCGTTCTGGAAGGCCAGCAGGCCGAGGCCCGTCTTGAGCGGGTCGCGCGTCAGGATGATGGTCAGCAGCCCCATCGCCATCAGCCACATTGCCGGAACCAGAAACTCCCTTGGAAAGAGTACAAACGAAAAGCGTTCCGGCAGCGTGTAGAGCACGAGCGAGATGAAGATGAGCGCCAGAAAGCGGAACGGCAGCCCCATCGGGTAGATTTCGCGGTTGGAACGGAACCAGGCGCGCCCATCCTCTACCTGATCCAGCCCCTGCTCGATGCGCCGCGCCGTCCAGTAGAGAATCATGCAGGTCACGGCCCCAGACAGCAATTTGATGGTAGCGATGCCCTGCGGCACCTCCAACGCCAGCAGCAGGCTCACAAAGAGATACTGCACCAGCATACTCACCATCGCCAACCGCCAGTCCAGCACAATAGCGAGGATAGCGGCGAGAATTGGCAGGCCCACGCCCAGTTGAAGCGGCGTCAGGGAACCAAATAGCTCAAGAATGTTCGGCATCGCTCCCCCTCACGATTGCAGCACGAAAATCATGGTCAGGAAGATGAAGAGCAGTAGCCAGCCGTAATTCTCGCCTTCCAAGACGAGCATCATCCCGCGCAGGCCACTGAGCGCCAGCCAACCAACGCGCCCGACGAGCCGCCACAGCCAGACGAAGGAGAAGATGGCCCCAACCGCATCCAGAAAGGGGCGGAGGGACTGCAACAATCCATGCACGCGCCACAGCCAGAAGCCGCCCGACCAGCCCACGACCAGCACCGCCAGCCGAGCCGCGAGTGGGGCGGGTTCAAGCGATTCGGCGGGCAGAGCAGGCAGGCGCAGGCCGAAGAGCGCGCCGACGGCGGGCACGCTCAAGAGGGCCAGCAGCGTCACACCCACCCACCGCGAGCGCTGCGGCGGCTCCGCGCGCATCGGCAGCAGCCATTGGAATAGCGCCGCCACCGTGCCCATCACGCCAATAGTTGCGAGGGCCAGCATCCACTCGTCGCCGCGCCGCCACGCCTCCCCGCTTAACACCGTCGCCGCGTTCCAGAGCGCGCTGCCCGGAAAGCCGAGCAGCATCAGGGAGGCCAGCAGGCCGGGTAGCTGCGCGTTGCTCGTCATGTCGAGCCTGCCCCCGTGAACGGCCAGCGCCGCCAGCGCCAGCACGCCACTCCACGCGACGGTGAGCGCCAGGGTCGGCAAGCCCCACGCGAAGGCCCAGAGCACCCAGCCCGCCTGAATCGCGCCGAGCATCATCAGGCGCACCGAAAGCTCCTCGCGCCGCCACGCGACCCACCCCGCCAGAGCGATACCCAGCACCGCGAGGGCAGCGAGACCGTCAAGGCTCACATCACTCAAGTCCGCCGCTTGAGCGAGGCGGCCCAGCAGCAGCCCGCCCACGCCCACTGTCGAGAGCGGCAGGAGCGCCAGCACGCGCTGCGGCAGGTGCTCGAAGGCGACAGGGAAGAGCGAGAAGGGCAGAGGAGCCATCCGCGCGACGGCGGCCCCCGTCACGAGCAGGGCAACCTGCTGGCTGGCCCCAGCGAGGTCGGTATTTCCCGTATCACGCCACAGCAGCAGCGCGGCGGCGAGCAGGAGCGCCTGCGCCACGAGGGATTGCACAATCGTCACCAGCAGCCATCGTGGCCGCCCCGCGAGGCCGATGCCAAAGATGAGTCCGGCGTCCAGCACCAGCCCCACCAGCAGCAGGGTCAACATGTTTCCCGCGAGGCCGAGGAGCGTTAGCGCGCCCAGCAGCACCAGAAGCCCCGCCTGGTAGTCGTCGCTCGGCGCGTCTTCCCGCTCGTCCAGGCTGCCGACGAAGGCTCCCACGCCCACCAGCCCCGCCAGTAACAGGAACGAACCACCCAATGGGTCCAGGCCGAAGCGGATGCCTCGCCCCAGCCCGCCCAGGTCGCTCCACGTCGAAATCACCAACTGGGAACCCCCCGCCTGCCGCGCCACCAGCAGCGCCAGCACAAACGCGGCGACACTGCTCAGTAGAAGCGCGAGGAGGCGTCCGGGGTGGCCTAACCAGAGGCGGAGACGAGGTATCAGAAGTGCCGCGCCCACGTACACGAGCGCGGGCCAGAGGATGAAATGGGACGGCATTACACCAGTTTCAACTGCGTCATGGGTGGATTGGCCCGAAAACCAGTCGCGGACTATATCACCAGTACCCCAAAATTGGAAATGCATCCCGGATGCGAGATGTGGAATTTGAGATGTAACAGGAGCGCGAACAGGTGTCATGTGCCACCGAATCCTATAGGAGTTACGTGTATTGTTTCACGAGGGTAACACACACTGGTGCTTGCCCAGGCGTACATCAAGTAAGCTATTGCTCCTTACTTGTCATCCTGAGCGAAGCGAAGGATCCACCCAGCAACACCCACCTCGTTGGGCATGGGCACGCTGCTCCCTCGCTTCATCACCTGCATGAACCCGTACGCTAACCTTGTGTACTCCTACAGTTACACAGTTGGAACAAGCCGGGAGCGCGGGCGAGACGCCCGCTCCGTTGCTCCCCATCGCTGATGCTGTAAAGCGCCCCCTTTCAACTGGTAGGGGTGGGCGGTCTTCAGCCATTGGCCGTACCTCGGCCCTCAACTGCGTTACTCCTATCATTATGTCAACTATGGCATACCTTTATCGCCCTTCAAAGTAGGCTTTGGTAGGCCCTACTTCACATAACCCGTCCCCCGCACCCTTGATCCCCTGGCGGTCATCGCTCTTCCTCAACCAATTTCGAGAAAAATGAGTAGAAGATGAGAAAGGGACTTGTTTTTTGACCTTTCTTGGTCTACTCTTATAATCGCCAGCTTGTTTAGAGCGGCGGTACCGCCCGGTATCGTCCAGGCCGCCCCCATCCCCTAGAAGGAACTCGCCATTCCAATTTCGCAGAGGAGCCTAGCCCCCATGACCTCGACGGACTCGCCCATTGGCGATTGGACCCGCCACGCGGATGAGCGTGGCTTCCCCCCTACCCAGAAGAGTGAGCGCATGCCCAAGAACGATTCCCCCCGGTTGAACAATATCTTTACACGCCACGACATGCCGGAGATTGACACGGAAGAGGACGAGAACCGCCCCACGCCAGCGGCCCGCGCGGCGGCGGCGGACGCCGAGCAGATGCTACAGGACCTGAGCATGCTCAGTCCCGACGACACTGTCGGACTCTACCTCATGGAGAGTTGCCACCACCCGCTCCTCACCGCCCAGCAGGAAGGCGAACTGGCAGCCGGGATGGAGGCCGGAATCGAGGCACTGAAGCAGCTAGCCGAGAACCCCGCTATGGAGTTCGTCGAGCGTGAGCACTTAGCGCAGGTGGTGCGGCGCGGCGAGATAAACCGCCAGAAGCTCATCGAGAGCAACTATCGCCTCGTCATCTCCATCGCCAAGAAGTACGAGGGGCGCGGCCTGCACCTGCTCGACCTGATTCAGGAGGGCAATATCGGCCTGATGCGGGCCGTAGACAAGTTCAACTACCACCTGGGCTACAAATTCTCCACCTACGCGACGTGGTGGATTCGGCAGGCCGTCACCCGCGCCATCGCCGACCAGAGCCGCACCATCCGCGTTCCCGTCCACATGACGGAGCGCATCTCCGAAATGAACCGCGTTAGCCGCACGATGGTGCAGGAGCTTGGGCGCGACCCGTCAGCCGCAGAGTTGGCAGAGGCGTTGAATACCACGCCCGACAAAGTGCAGAAGATGATGAAAATCGCCCAGCACCCTCTCAGCCTGGAAACACCCGTCGGCGAGAACCAGGAGTCGAACCTGGGCGACTTCGTGGAGGATGACACGACCCTTGCCCCCGGCGACTCCGCCGCGAACCAACTCCTGCGCGAGGAGCTAAAGCACATCTTCACTTCGCTCGACCCCCGCGAGGTGCAGATTCTTCAACTCCGGTACGGGCTGAAGGATGGCCGCAGCCTCACGCTGGAACAGGTGGGCAAGAAGTACGGCCTCACCCGCGAGCGCATCCGCCAGATTGAGGTGCAGGCTCTCCGCAAGCTGCGCCACCCCAGCCGCAGCCGCCGCCTGCGCGACTACCTGCTCTAATACGGACCTAACAAAAACAAGGCGCTCGCCTGAAAACGAGCGCCTTGTTTTTGTTCCATCGCGCTATTGGCCCTCGTGGGCAGCGAAGCCGGAGGTGAAGTCGAAGAGGAAGGAGAGCGGCGGGTCGCCCGCCTGCCAGCCCCAGAGGCGCGGCAGCAGGAAGGGCAGATCGGGCATGAGCGGCAGGTCTGTCTCCTGTAGCGCCTGAGGCGTGAACCAGTGGAAACTGCCCTCGTCGCAGGGTTGGAGGTCGCCCGGCGGCAGCGTGCCGAGAAAGACGAAGAGCAGGACGGGCGGCTCGCTGACCGTGTGGATGATAGCCGCGAGGTGAAGCGCTTCGGGGCGCAGACCTGTCTCTTCTTCGGTCTCGCGTCGGGCGGCAGTCAGAACATCCTCGTGCGGTTCGACACTTCCGCCGATACCGTTCAGCCTGCCGCTCCACCACTTGTGCGGCGCGCCCTCAATGAACAGCCACTCCCCGCCGCGTTGCAGGAATAGGAGCACGCGCGGGGTGGCGAGGTGGCGCGGCGTGCCCTGCGCCTTCACCGTGCGAGTATCCAGGTGCGGGTCTGTACGGGCGCGTCCAGCAGGGCAACCCGAAGCGCCTCGTCATCCGCGAAGGTCGGCTGGACGAGAAGCCGCGTCTCGACGGTCACGGTGAAGCGCGCCTCGTCAAAGGGCCAGGGCGCGAGGGTGACGCTCTCATCCGTCCGCAGCGCGGCCTCGTAGCGCGTGCCGTCCGGCCCAGTGCCTAATGAGATAGGGCTACCATCGGCGGGGAGCCGCCGCCAGCAGAGGACGAGCGAGAGCCAATCACTCCACCTCACCATTGCGTAGGCGTGGTCCACCTCTTCAGGCGGCGCGCCGAGCGACGCGCGCCATCTCTCCTGTTGGGCGTGCTGCTCGTCAAGAAACTGGTTAAGCACGTCAAGCTCGCCTCGCCGTGAGTCGAAGAGCGTTGTGGCGTGGTGCGAAACGAGCAGCCCCACCCAGGCGCTCTGGTGGCGCGCGCGAGTGACCCCCCGCCGCCACTGTGCCATCGCTTCAGGCACGGTCATCTCGGTGAAGTTGCGGGGCGTGCCGTCGGGGTTCACCTGGGGGGCAGCCTCCCATTCCCGCCAACCGTTGTCGTGCTGAGAGACGGCCACTAGCGTCTCCCACCAGCGCGGCGGGCGCGCCTCTGCGCGCCACCGCCCGGCCAGTTGAGCAGAGAGCAGGGCGTGGGCGGGCTGGTAGATGATTTCCCAACCGTTTTCGAGGTGGTTCGCAATCATATGGCTAGATTGAAGTTATTCAGATGGATAAGGAGCGGGGACACGCTGTTCACCCACAGCCCATGACCCTTCAGTGTGAAACGAGGAGATGGTAACGGTTGACAAGGTTCCCAGCTAGACATTCGTCTGTATGGTGCGCGGGAAGGTGCCGGATGGGTTGTTACAAGGTGCGACCTTTCGCCCTCCACTGCTCCAGAAGAGCGAAGTTCTGCGGGTTGAAGAGCACTCCAACATTTCCTTGATTTTGGCTGTCCCCGTAAGGGTCATCCGCGACGCTAACGCCAATGACGCACATGAAGGGGCCGTGAGCCAGCCAGATGGGCGCGCCACTCTGTCCCTTGCTTGTGTCCACCCAGAATCTGAGCAACCCCTTCTCGTCTACGTTGCGGATAGCACCACTGTCATAGTACTGCCTTGTACTCACATCAGGGTAGCCAGCAACGATGACAGTCGTAGCGGTCAGGTTCGGGGCCGGATTCACAGAAGTTTGCACGTACCCGAAATAGCCAGTCTTGCAGCCAACAGGATAACTTTTGGGGAGGATTATGGCCCCTATGTCGAATGGGATTTGGTCCACATCGTTGCTTGGTTGAAGATAGTCAGGATGTATGATGAACTCGTTCTTGGCCGACGTCACGGTTACCGAGCCGAAGGGCTGGTAGTCTCCGTTGAGTCCAGGGGTCACTGTAATGCTGCTCGTCCAGCCCCTGGCTGGACGTTCTGAATGACCCCTGTCATAGAGGACGTGCGCTGCCGTGATGACCGTCCGCTCCGAGATGAGGAAGCCGGTGCCTTGCCCCACCTGCCCGTTTGCAAACTCCAGGTCCAGATGACAGACACATCTCCAGGGCTGCCCTGACGTAAACCAGACGCGCTTGCGGTCATCCCGATCATCAATAATCGCCTCGGTCGAGAGGGACGAGCTTTCGTCACGGACTTGGTCGGGAGCGAAGGCGTCCCAATCAAAGGAGGTAACGGGCATGATGAGAGGCGGCGCAATCAGGCGATTGCCCTCTGCCACGTCAGCATCGGGTAGGCCCGTCAAGGCCACCTCAGCCTGCATGACCTCTGTCTTCGCAACCTCTGTCCTGAGCGTTTCTACATGCGGGCGGGACGGCGCAGCGGGGGCCACCTCGATTTTCGCTTTGGCATGAAAGTCGAGGCGGATGGCTGCCTCCTCGATGTCAACTCCCGCCAGGAGGAGTTCGAGTTGGTCCTCGAGGAAGTAGTGGTTGGAGGTCGCCAGCAGGAACTTTTCGGGAAGCGCGGCAAGCGGAACGTAAGGGAGGATGGCAGTCAGCTTTTCCACCACGTCACTGGCGAGGCTGGGCGGGAAAAGGGCAGGCTCGACGCGAATCTCGCCGCGCCCGACCTCCGCGTAGAACACGCCCTCCTCCACCAAGAAGGCGGGAGACCTCGACCCTAAGTGGAACGTCTATAGACCATTGAACCCGCTCGTCGCGCAGCCAGAAGTCGAAGTCGAGTTTGCCCTCGAAGGCGGCGACGAGGCGGGTGGCCTCCTGCGAGAGGTCCAGCGTCAGAGTCTCACCCCGCGCCGCGAGGCTCCACCATGCTTTGGCGGGGAAGTCGAACTCCTCGCGCCGGAAGCGCTCTTTGGCGAAGGCGGCGACCCCGTGCTGGATGGCGGCGCGGGAGACGGTCGTGGTCACATCTGCCGGGTGGTCGTAGCGCCGCTTCGGGGTCGGAGGTCTCAAAAGGTCGGCATCGGCGACAGGTTGGAGGATGGCAGCCCCATCCAGCGTGGTGCGGCCCTCTTTCAGGAGCGACAGCAGGTGGCGCGCGTGCTTCGCGTCCCCGGTGTCCGGCGGTTGAACGTCGTCAAAGTCGGCGTTCTTGTACTCGTGTCCTAGCTGTTTGAGGGCATCCGGCGGGCTGACCATCATCAGGGCGGCGAGGAGCAGGTTGCCGTTCAGTTGCTCCTGAATCTGGTCACGCGCGTCGGCGTTGAGGGGTTCTCTGCCGGGCATACGGGCCTCCAATGTTCAGTGATGTTCAATAATTAGGGAGAGACCTCATTCCCACTCGATGGTGCCGGGTGGCTTGGAAGTGATGTCGTAGACGACGCGGTTGACGCCGGGAACCTCGTTGACGATGCGGCTGGAGATGCGGGCAAGCACATCGTGCGGGAGGCGCGCCCAGTCGGCGGTCATGCCGTCCGCGCTGGCGACGGCACGGACGGCAACCACGTTGGCGTAGGTGCGCCCGTCGCCCATGACGCCCACCGACTGAATAGGCGTAAGGACGGCGAAGTATTGCCAGGCGGCTTCGGGGTTGCCCCAGGCGGCGGCGTCAATCTCCTCGCGGACAACGGCATCGGCGGCGCGGAGGGTGGCGAGGCGCGTGGGCGTGACGGGGCCGAGGATGCGAACCGCGAGGCCGGGACCGGGAAAGGGCTGGCGATAGACCATGCTCTCCGGCAGGCCGAGGGAGATGCCGACGTTGCGAACCTCGTCTTTGAAGAGGTAGCGCAGTGGCTCGACGAGACCCTTGAAGCCGAGTTCGGCGGGGAGGCCGCCGACGTTGTGGTGGGTCTTGATGTTGGCGGCGGCACCATGTGCGACGGTGCCCTGGCCCGCGCTCTCGATTACGTCAGGGTAGAGAGTGCCCTGGGCAAGCCAATCGAAGTGTCCGAGGCGCTGGGCCGTCTCTTTGAAAACCTCAACGAACTGGTAGCCGATGATACGGCGCTTCTCTTCGGGGTCGTCCACGCCTTCGAGGGCGCTGAGGAAGCGCTCGCTGGCGTCTACGGCGACGACCTCGACAGGCAGATGGTGGTCGAAGTTCTGCAAAACCTCTTCGGCCTCGTGCTCGCGGAGGAGGCCGTGATCCACGAAGACGCAGGTGAGTTGGTCGCCGATGGCGCGGCCAATCAGCGTGGCGGCGACTGTAGAGTCCACGCCGCCACTGAGGCCGCAGATGACCCGCTCCTCGCCAACCTGGGCGCGGATGCGCTCAATGGCCTCGTCAATGAAGTGGACGGGGGTCCAGTCGCCCGTCGCGCCGCAGACCTCAAACAGGAAGTTCTGGAGGATGGCGCGGCCCTGCGGGGTGTGATGGACCTCCGGGTGGAACTGGATGCCGTAGAGGCCGCGCGACACATCGCCCATCGCGGCGTGCGGTGAGGAGGTGGTGATGGCGAGGGAGTGCCAGCCGGGCGGGATAGCTTCAAGGCGGTCAGCGTGACTCATCCACACGCGAAGGGGCGGTTCGAGGCCATTGAACAGAGGCGAGTCGGACTGGATGGTGTCGAGGTCGGCTGGGCCGTACTCGCGTCG
>DASVVH010000180.1:0-4198 GCA_036386615.1 Ardenticatenaceae bacterium | reverse complement strand
TCTCAGGGGCGGCGGGCGGACCATCGAGTATCGGCAGGCGGTAGACGGTAGTACGCTCCTCAAGGCTTTCACTATCGCCGAGCCTGATCGGACCTCCAAATCGCGCGGACATAAGCCCTTCGGCAATCGCCCTGATGTCCCGAACAGGGCCGTTAGGTTGCGCGCTCATCGGACTATTCTCCTCCACTTTTCCAGGTTAGGAGTTACGCAGTTGAGGGCAGAGGTAACGACCAATGCTTGAAAACCGCCCACCGCTACCAGTTGATAGGGAGCGCTCTACAGCGTCAGCGACGCGGAGCAACGGAGCGGGCACCGCCCACAGGGCACCCGCCGCGCTCCCGGCTTGTTCCAACTGCGTATCTCCTACAGGTATCGAGTTGCCGACTCAAAGCGATGCTCTACCCCACTGGCGGGGTGGAGCTACTGATAATACTGCGGCTCTCCGCGTCAGCCGGGGACGAGGAGCAGGCCTCGGCCCTCGGCGGCGCGTTCCACTGCCTCGCGGCTCCAGGGCAGGGGTTCGAGGTCGCCCGCGCGCCACGTTTTCAGCCCGTCGGCGTAGTGCGGCGAGGCGGGGTGGCCGCTGTTGCCGCCGGGGAGGCTCAGGAGAAAGCGGTCCCAGTCGCTCACGTCGGCCACGTAGCGGACGCTGGCACCGACGACAGGCCCTGGCTGGTAGCTCTGTACGGTGTTGAGGTCCGGGTTGAGGGAGAAGGCGCTGCCGGGGAATGGAAAGGGACCGCGATTGAAGAGCCGCCCGATGCCGGGCAGCGCGCCGAAGGGGTGCGCCACTGCGCGCTGGTGGAGGCGGCCCCACGCCCACTTGCGTGGGTCGTCGCCGTGCTCGCGGCGCAACTGCCTGACCATCGCTTCGAGGGCGAGGATGAGCACTTCGTCTCGACCCTCGCGGCGCGGCGTGCCGCGCACGTCCCACCAGGGATGGTTCGGCTCTTCCAGCCGCTCTAAGACCCAGGCCCAGGTTTGGAGCGCGTGCGGCAGGACGTTTTGCAGGTCCGGCTGGCTGGTCTTGCCCTCCCATTTCGCCGTCCACTGCGCGAGGGTATCGCTCACGAGTTGGTGACGCACCTGATGGAAGAGGGTGTGCGCGATGGCCGCGCCGACGCTCTCCACGCGCATCTGCCCGTCCCACTCGCGGAGGTAGCGTTGCGCCTCTCGCAGGCCACCCGACAGCGCGGGCAGGCTGCCGATTATCCCCGCGAGGCGATGTTCGGGCAGGGAGTAGAGGTCGTTCTGCATGGCGCGGAAGGTTTCGGCGCTGTGTGTCGCCCGCGCTTCGACGAGTTCGGCGATGCGGGCGGCGCGGTAGCCGGGCAGGAAATCGGTGCCGAGCCAGTGAGGATAGTCGTCACCAACGGGGCGGTTGTTGGCGTGGACGAGGTAGCCCGCAGGTGGGTTCGCCAGTTGCGGAAGCTCGTCCAGAGGAACGTAGCCCAGCCACTCGTTGTCGCCCGTGCTGCCGTCAACGGGAATCTGGCCGTTCTCGCCCTGCCGGATGGGGACGCGCCCCGCGAGAATCCAGCCGATGGAGCCGTCGCTCCCCGCCCAGGCGAGGCTGAGTGGCGGGGAGCCGAGGTCTGCCAGCGCCGAGCGGAACTCATCCCAGGTCGCCGCCCGGTTTGTGCCGAGGACGGCCCCGATGATGTCATCCGGCTCGTCAATGGTCCAGCGCAGCGCGAGGTCGCGCGGCTCGTTGGGCAGCAGGTCGGAGATGAGCGGCCCGTGACGGGTGAGGATGACGCGCTGGGCGACTGGTTCGGCGCGCCCCTTGACGGTAATCCGCTCCTCCAGAATGGTCGCCGGGAGCACCATGTCGCCCCACCGGAAGGCGAGCGTGCCATCCTCCGTCTCCACCCGCTCCTCGATGTAAAGGTCCTGCACGTCCGCGTAGCCGCTCGTGATGCCCCAGGCTCCGTGCTCGTTGTGGCCGAGCATGATGCCCGGCACGCCCACAAGGGCGCAGCCCGCCACCTTCAGCGATGGGCAGTCGAGGTGCTGCACGAACCAGATGGGGGGTAGTTGCAGCGCGAGGTGAGGGTCGGCGGCGAGGAGGGGCAGGCCGCTTTCCGCGCGGGAACCATCCACGACCCAGCAGTTGCTCCCCGCGCCCACACCGGAGGCGATTGTTTTGACCTGTGCCAGTCCGGGGCTGTTGATGATGGGCGAATCGGGCGGGATGGTGGGCAGTGCCTCCCGCGCGGCCTCCTCGCCCAGAAGCGTCACCAACGCCTCGCGCAACAGGTCGCTCTCCCAGCCGACGCTCAGGGAGAGGGCAATAACGCGGATGATGGAGAGCGAATCTACGGGCGTCCACCCTTCGGGCTTCATGCTCAGCAGGCCGAACTCGATAGGCAGCGTCTTGTGGGCCAGCATCTGCTCGATGGCCGCGTTCACGCCCCCGCTGAAGGAGAGCAGGGCCGTTCGCGCCTCGTCGCTCGCGTGGGGCCAGCCCTTCTCCGCGCTGCGGCGCAGCCCGAAGAGGCGCATCCAGCGGTCAATCTGTATCGTCGGCTCGCCCGCAAGCTCGCTCAGTCGCCCGGCGGCGAAGCGGCGCAGGAAGTCCATCTGGAAGAGGCGCTCGCGGGCCATCGTGAAGCCCTGCGCCCAGAACAGGTCGGCCTCGTCCATCGCGTAGATGTGCGGCACGCCGCGCCCATCGGTCAGAACCTCGATGCGCCCGCCAACGCCCGCCATCCGCAGCAGGCCGGAGGTTTGGGGGACAGGTTTTCGCAACAGGTTCAACGCCTTGCCTGCCGCCGTCGCGGCGACGCCACCAGCCAAGGCGAGAAGCGTTCGTTTGTTCATCATTGCAGTTGACTATTGATTAGAGGGAGTGATTGAACGTGCTTCAGAGAGGGGTACCGAGTTCAGCCAGGACATCTTGGTAGCGAGGCTGAGGGTCTGCCCAGAGCCATTCTGCGCGAAGAAAGAAGCCAGGTATCACTGAGGATTCCCACTTCCCCTCGCGCGGGGTCACGGCTCGATAGCGGCCCTTCTCGTCCAGGTGATACAGTTCGATGGTCTTCCTGTTCGGGTCAATGAGCCAGTATTCAGGCACACCTTCAGCCTCATACTCGGCGAATTTCTCAACTCGGTCCCGCGTTTCGGTCTCTGGCGAGATAATCTCCCAGATGGCGTTGGCTGGCCCCTCAACGTAGGTGGGATGAATGCGGTCAACGTTTTCCGCAGCGATGAACATGAGGTCCGGCTCGCGTCCTCTTGGCGTTTGGAGCAGTTTGAGGATAGAAGTAGTGGCTCGTACTCGTCCAAGAGGACGCGATTCAAGAAATATCCCAAGCGCCGCTATAAGAAAACGGAATATCGCATCGTGCTTTCCAGTGATAGGAGGCGCTTCGACTATCTCCCCATCCACCCATTCAGTGATGCGGCTCTCCGGTGCCCAGGCCAGCCACTGCTCAAAGGAGACGCGGCCCTCCGGTTTCTGTACCTGCGCGGTTTGGATGGGAGCACGAGTAGACATGCGTTCCTCCTCTCTTAACGACGTTAGTGTACCATACCAGAAGTGAGGATGGGGAGCGAAACGAAACAGGCTTGCCGCGTGGACAAGCCTGTTTGCTGGGTCATCTGATTGCTTCGAGGCCAGCGTCACTCGGTGAGGATGATTGCCTCCTGCGGCTCCTCGATATGCACGTCGAACGCCTCGATGAGTTCCTGGTTGTAGCTCATCGGGTCCACCGGGTCGCCCAGGGCCGCGTCCAGCACCTCGGCGATTTCTTCGGCCAGCACGAAGGTCATGCTCTCACGGACCTCCGGGGGCAGGTCGTCCAGATCCTTCTCGTTATACTTGGGCAGGATAATCGTGTCGAGGCCCGCGCGGTGGGCGGCGAGCACCTTCTGCTTGATGCCGCCGACGGGCAGCACGCGCCCGCGCAGGGTAATCTCTCCCGTCATACCCAGATTGGCGCGCACGGGGCGGCGCGTGAGCAGCGAGACGATGGCTGTCACCATCGTGACGCCCGCGCTGGGGCCATCCTTCGGCGTCGCGCCCGCCGGAACGTGCAGGTGGATGTCGTGGTGCTCGAAGAAGTCGCGCTCGATGCCCAAAAACTCGGCCTTGGAGCGGACAAAGGAGAGTGCAATCTGCGCCGACTCCTTCATGACCTCGCCCAACTGGCCCGTTACGGTCAGCCCCTTCTTGCCCTGCATGCGCGTCGCCTCA
>DASVVH010000179.1:0-2844 GCA_036386615.1 Ardenticatenaceae bacterium | reverse complement strand
TTATTGACATCGAAAATATGCATGTCATGTAATGGAGGCGGGCTAACAGAGATGGGGGAGGCGCGGAGGGGCGAAAAGGGGCGATTGTGGTGCCCCACATGGCGGCTGTGGTGGTTGACATTCGAGCGCGAGGTGGTTGACTCGCGCGCTGGGACCGTGCTGCTTCGATGCAGGGACGCGACTGGGGAACGATAAGGGATGATGGAACATGAGGGATGAACGATACCCAAAGGGCACGATGTGAACGATGAAGTACGGCAACGGCGAACGGCTGCACGCCGAGGGCAAAAAGTACGAGGAGAACGGCTACAATAAGAAACACGAGTGACTCCTTGAATCCAAGCAAGAGAAAGAATGTTCAGCATTATAGTGGAAAACGAGGAGAAAGTCCAGCCCCAATTTTGGAGTTGGGAGTGTTTGCGGCAGGATTAGATTGTGGTCCCCTACGAGATGCCAGTGCGAGAAGTTGTGGGCGTCAACCAAGGAACTCCCGCCATCAAGGAGAACGAGAGCATGAGTCAAGCATACCAGGAGATCATTACCATCGAACCAGGAAAGCGCGGTGGCAAGCCGTGTATCCGGGGGATGCGAGTCACCGTATACGACGTGCTGTCATACCTCGCGGCGGGGATGACGCACGCGGAAGTGCTCGACGATTTCCCGTACTTAACTGAAGAGGACATTCTGGCTTGCCTCAGCTACGCGGCTGACCGGGAGCGACAGACGATGGTGGGACACTCGTGAAGCTACTGTTCGATCAGAATTTGTCGCCACGCCTTGTGATTCAACTATCGGATGTTTATCCAGGCTCAAGTCACGTCTCTCTACTTGGCCTGGACCGCTCCTATGATGACGAGGTTTGGCAGTACGCCGCTCAGAATGGCTATTTCATCGTCACCAAAGATGTAGACTTCAACGAGATGAGTGTCGTCCGAGGATTCCCGCCGAAAGTTATCTGGCTTCGGCTTGGAAATTGTACGACTCGCCAAGTGGAACTAACGCTTCGCAACTCTTATGAGTCCATCAGAACACTAGAAGCAGACCCTGATGTTGCGGTTCTCACGTTGTTTTGATTGATAGGCTTGCTTGGCAGGGGCAGGTGTGAGGAAGAAGAACCTGAAACTCTACGAGGTGGTTCGGCGTAGTTGAATTACAGTTAGTGAACGAGTGATAGAACGAGGTGTTTGTGACGGAACCATTGATTGTTCTGGACAATGTGACGCGCCGCCACAAGATGGGCGAGCGGTGGGTGGATGCGTTGCGCGGCGTCTCGCTGACGGCCAACCCCGGCGAGTTCCTGGCGCTGGTGGGGGCGAGCGGCAGTGGGAAGTCCACGCTGCTGACGATGCTCGGCGGGCTGGACCGCCCAACGAGTGGGCGCGTGCTGGTGCAGGGGGTGGACCTGGGGAAGGCGAAGGAAAAAGAGTTGACGCTGCACCGCCGCGAGCGGGTGGGCTTCATCTTCCAGCGCTTCGAGTTGCTGCCGCGCCTCGCCGCGTGGGAGAACGTCGCCACGCCGTTGATGTTCGCGGGTGTTCCGGCCAAACAGCGCCGCGCCCGCGCCGAGGCCCTTCTGAAAGAGGTGGGGCTGGAGGACCGGATGGACCACCTCCCCTCGCAGTTAAGCGGCGGCGAGCAGCAGCGCGTGGCGATTGCCCGCGCGCTCGTCGCCAACCCGCCCCTGCTGCTGGCCGATGAGCCGACGGGCAACCTCGACAGCGTGACGGGCGAGGGCATCATGGCGCTGCTCCAACGGCTGAACCGCGAGCAGGGGCTGACCCTCATCGTGGTTACTCACGATATGGAGGTGGCGCACTACGCGGGGCGCATCGTGAGGCTCAAGGATGGGCAGTTGATTGAGGACGATGGACGGCAAGCGGTAGAGGAGGCGCGGAAAGCGGAAGCGGTACTATGAAATTTTCGGATGTCATCCAGACGGCACTGGCAAACCTGGGACGGCGCAAGGTGCGCTCCTTCCTGACGGTATTCGGCATCTTCGTCGGTATCGTGACGGTGGTCGCAATGACCTCGTTGGGCGTCGGCGTGCAGAAGGAATTGGAGCGCAACATCCGCGCCGTCGGGTTGGAGACCATCGTCGTCTTCCCGCAGTTCGCGGAGGGCGCGGAGAGCAGTGACCCCTTCGCGCCCGTTGAGGTGGCGCGGCCCATCACGCCGGAGGTGGTCGCGGAGATCGAGGCGCTGCCGGGCGTGGCGAGTGTCGCGCCCTCGATTATGTTGCCCGCCTTCATGGACACCCGCGTGCGCGTGGGCGAGGAAGAAGCAGCTATCCGCCTCATCACTGAGGGGGGTGAGGACGTATTCGAGCCGGACCCGAACCCGGACCCTGTGGCGGGGCGAAATCCTGAGCCGGGAGAGCAGAGGGGCATCGTCCTCTCGCGGGCGACGGTGGAGCAGCTAGGGATGGAGCCGGAAGCGGCCATCGAGCAGGCGGCGACCCTGATTGTCACCACGCCACGCGGCGAGAGCACGGAGGTTGCGACCACCATCATCGGTGTCTACGCCTCCGATGGGCGCGCGGCCTCTGTAGGGCTGGACGAGAGTGCCGCCATCAAGGGGTGGTGGTACAACCGACCCAACTTCCTGGCGGAAGACGGCTACGACACCCTGGTCGTCCGCGCCCGCAGCATCGAGGCGGTGCCTGGCGTGACGGATGCCCTTGACGCCCTCGACCTACAGACACAATCCTTGCAGCAGGTGCTGGACCTCGCCGCCCGTATCTTCGCCGTCTTGCAGTCCCTGCTCGCCAGCGTCGGCCTTCTGGCGCTCTTCGTCGCCTCGCTGGGCGTGGTGAACACGATGATTATGGCGATTTACGAGCGGACG
>DASVVH010000178.1:0-2778 GCA_036386615.1 Ardenticatenaceae bacterium | reverse complement strand
GCCGGGGCGTAGCCATCTGTGGCGAGGCTGGTGTCGGAGCGCTGGGCGGGGACGTAGAGCTGGTTGGTGTAGTCTTTGACCATGCGCCGCATGCTGAATTCGGGCGTGATGGTGGCGATGCTCTCCTTCACTACCCTCAGCCACTCGGAGGAGTAGCCGCCCTCCGTGCGGTTGTCGTAGTAGAGGGGGATGATTTCTTCTTCCAGCGTGGCATAGAGAGAGAGGGCGTCGGCCTCGTCCTGCATCTCCGTGTTGTCGTAGGCGCGCTCCTCGCCGATGGCCCAGCCATTTTTGCCGTTCCACGCCTCGCGCCACCAGCCGTCGAGGACTGAGAAGTTGGGCGCGCCGTTCATGGCGGCCTTCTCGCCGCTCGTGCCGGAGGCTTCGAGGGGGCGGCGGGGGTTGTTGAGCCAGATGTCCGCGCCCGCGACGAGGTGCCGCGCGACGTTCATGTCGTAGTCTTCCACGAAGACTATCTTGCCCGCGAAGGCGGGATCGCGGCTGAACTGAACGATGCGCTGGATGAGTTCTTTGCCGGGCTGGTCGGCGGGGTGCGATTTGCCGGAGAAGATAATCTGCACGGGGCGCTCCGGGTTGTTCAGGATGCGCTTGAGCCGTTCCTGGTCCCGGAAGATGAGGGTGGCGCGTTTGTAGGTGGCGAAGCGGCGGGCGAAGCCGATGGTGAGGGCCTTCGGGTCCAGCAGCCGCTCGGCCTGCCGCACCGCTGCCGGACCCCAGCCGAGGCGGTGGTGCTGCGCCGAGACGCGGTCACGCACGAAGCTGACCAGACCGTCCTTCATGGTCTGGCGCACGGCCCAGAGTTCGGCGTCGGGGATGTCGTGGGCCTTAGCGAACACGGCAGGGTCGTCCACCTGCTCGCGCCAGTCGGCGGGAAGGTGGTTGTCCAGCAGGGCCTCGATGGCGGGGTGAATCCACGTCTGGTAGTGGACGCCGTTGGTGATGTGCGAGATGGGCACCTCGTCGGTGGGCGTGTCGGGCCAGAGTGCCTTCCACATGTCGCGGCTGACCTGGCCGTGTAGCTCGGAGACGCCGTTGGCCTGACCGCTCAAGGCGAGGGCGAGGACGGTCATGGAGAACTGCGGCCCCCAGCCGATGTCGTGGCGGGCGAGGTTTAGGAACTGGTCGCGGCTGATGCCAAGCTGCGGCCAGTAGTTATAGAAGTAGCGTTCGACTAGCTCAAAGGGGAAAGCATCGTTGCCCGCCGGGACGGGGGTGTGCGTGGTGAAGATGCTGCCCCCGCGTACCGCCTCAACGGCCTCGGCGAAGGAGAGGTTCTGGTCCTCGATGAGTTCGCGGATGCGTTCCAGGCCGAGGAAGGCGCTGTGCCCCTCGTTCATGTGCCAGATGGTCGGCTTATAGCCCAACCTCTTGAGGGCACGGACGCCGCCGATGCCAAGGATAATCTCCTGCGAGACGCGGATTTCCTGGTCGCCACCGTAGAGGCGGGTCGCCAACTCGCGGTCACTGGGGGCGTTGGGGTCCACGTCGGTGTCGAGCATCAAGAGTTGGATGCGCCCGACCTGAATGGTCCACACCTGCGCGGAGACGGTGCGGCCCGGCAGTTCGACCTGAACCATGATGGGTTGGCCGTCGTCGTCGAGGGCGGGGCGGGCGGGCACCTGGTTCAGGTCCAGCTTGTTGTAGACGGCCTGCTGCATCCCATCGGGGCCGATGCGCTGCTGGAAGTAGCCCTGCGGGTAGAGGAAGCCGACGCCAGCGAAGGGGAGGCCGAGGTCGCTGGCGGCCTTGCAGTGGTCGCCCGCGAGGATGCCGAGGCCACCGGAGTAGATGGGCAGCGACTCGTGAAGGCCGAACTCGAAGCAGAAGTAGGCAATCTGCATCCCAGCCTGCGCCTCGTCCGAGTAGGTCTGGGCGAACCATGTGTCCTTGCGCGCCATGTAGGCGTCGAGGTCGGCCATGACCTTGTTGTATTTGCCGAGGTAGATTTCGTTCCGGGCGACGGCGTCCAGCTTCTGCTGGGAGACATCGCGGAGGAACTTGACGGGGTTGTGGTAGATTTTCTCCCACAGGGCGGGGTCAACGGTGCTCCACAACTCTTGAGCTTCGGGGGTCCAGGACCACCAGAGGTTGTAGGCCAGTTCATCCAGCCGCCGAATAGCTTCGGGCAGGCGGGGGTATATTGAAACGCGTCCGAGAATGTTCAACGCGGTTATCTCCTCCAGTATCGCTATGGGTGCCTCAACGCTTGGCGGTTAAGCAAGGTTGAGGGGTCAACTATTCTAAGGGAAGAAGTAAAAAGGAAGAAGTAAAAAGGAAGAAAGAATAAGGGAGAGGGAATAAGGAAGAGAGCGGGGAAGTCGAGTTATGTGAAGTAGGGCTTACAAAAGCTTACATTGAAGGGCGATGATGTAAGCCTTTATTGACATAAAGTTAGCTTTCCTTGTTGCTGTTGTGTTGCGAGCATGTTGCGAGTGGTTGGCCTTTCGGGTACACTTTTTCTCACCTAGGATGCGTCACAAAGGGAAAAGCCATGACTCAGGCGACTAAAGGAACAAGCTCAGTTCATCGCCTTGCTGACGTTCTGCTCGGCGCGTTCGCTGGAGCAGTAGGAGCAGTGTACGCTGCATCGGTGGCGTCCGCGCGGAAAGGCCAGCAGGAGCGTGACAATTTACTCCAATGCTTAATCGAGTTGGAGGCGAGGAGCCAGCGAGACCGGGAGCAATTATTGAAACTGGTGACAGAGTACCAGATAGAGTTGCGTGAGTTGCACGCGAAGCAGGGCGCGCCAATGCAGGA
>DASVVH010000177.1:0-11805 GCA_036386615.1 Ardenticatenaceae bacterium | reverse complement strand
CACTGCCGTTCGCCGCAACGAGTTCCCGGTAGAGGCGCACCGTGCGGCGGGCGATAGCGTCCTGCGTGAAATTGGCAATGACGCGGCGGCGTCCAGCCTCGGCAAGGCTGCTACGAAGAGGCGGGTCCGTGAGCAGAAGGTAGAGAGCGCCGCGAAGAGCCTCCACCTCTCCCTCCGGCACAACCAGCCCCGCGTCGCCAATGACGTGGGGAATCTCGCCACTGTCGCTCCCTATGACCACCGTCCCGCACGCCATCGCCTCGATGAGCACGCGCCCAAACTGCTCCTTCCAGTTCGGCTGCGTCAACGAGGGGAGGACCAGCACGTCAATGGCGTGGTAGAAGCTCGACATCTCGGTGGAGGGCAGCGGCGGCAGGAAGAGCACCCGGTCAGCAATGCCGAGTTCCGCCGCCCGCGCCTGCAAGCGGCTCTGCGCCGGGCCGCTCCCGCGCACCAGGAAGCGCCAGGGCTGCTCCCTCAAGCGTGCCAGCGACTCCAACAGGATAGCCAGCCCCTTCTCCTCCACGAGCCGCCCCGCGTACCCAAAGACGAGTTCACTAGAATGGCCCCGCTCGGTTGGCTTTCGGAACTCATAGTGCCGCAGGTCCACGCCGAACTGCGGGATGACGCTCACGCCTCCCCCGTACCCCTTCTCCTTGAGCACCTCGCACGCCTCGCGGTTCCCGGCGATAGCGTGGGCCGCGTGGCGGAAGACCCACTGCTCCATCCAACGGAACGGTGGGGGGTATTGCCGCACAATGTTCTGCCAGGTGAAGAAGACGAAGGGAATATCGCGGCGACACGCCAGCCATCCCGCGTGAAAGGTGGAGAAGTTATAGGCTTCCTCGTCCATGTGGAAGAGGTCGGGCCGCACCTCGTCCAGCAGGCGGTGGATGGCCGGGTAGAAATGCGTATGAAAGAAGCCATTAAAGGCAATCGTCGTCACGCGAAGGTCGTACCCATTGGTATGAGCGCGCTCCAGGGGCGTATCTCCCCGCTCGTCCTTCCAGGAAGGGGGCACCGCTACGACGAGTTCGACTTCCGGCTCGGCAGCCAGAGCCTCCATCTTCGTCTGGTATGCCCCCACGACAAGGGCTTTGGAGAGGTAGAGAATCTTCATGAGGCGCGAGATACGGGATGTGAGATATGGGATAACGGCCTACAGCATTGCTAAAGAAATACCGTGCCCTTCGTGTTATGCCCTTAGCCTTCGTCCAGCAATGATAGCGGCAAAGGCGGGATAGTTGCATTTACTACGGGCGCATTACGAAGGTTCCGAGGGTGCGCCTTCGGGGGAGAGGAGTTCTTTTTCCAGTAGGATTCGGGGGCGGCCCTGAGAGTAGAAGTTCTCGTCGCGCTGCCGAACGATGAAGCCCCGGTGCTCGTAAAAGATGTTCGTGGGCAGGAAGACGGCATCGTGGTCGCTGGGCACGGTGCTGAGTTGCAGCACCTTCACGCCACGCGCGGCCAGACGCGCCTCCAAATCGGCCAGCAGTTGCCGCCCCACGCCATGCGCCTGTCGTTCCGGCGGGATGCCGAACCACGAGAGTTCGGCTCGCGCCGCGTTGAGCAGGTGATAGGTCAGGAAGCCGACAATCCTGTAACCCTCCGCCGCGACGAGGCCCTGGTGCGCGCGGAGGTCAATGGCGAGCGTCATCTGCTCGGTGGGGCGGAACCACGCCGCCAACCCCCGCGCGATGTCGAGCACCTGCGGCCAGTCGTCCTCTCGCATCAGGCGCACCTGGACGGTCACGCGAGCACCTCTTCATAGGCGGCCAGCGTCTCAGCGGCGCACCGCTTCCAGGAGAAGCGCGCCGCCTGTTCAGGCCCTTTCGCCGCGAGGGCCGCGCGCGCCGCGTTATCGCTCATCAAACGGTCCATCTCTCTTTGCAGGGCAGGGGTGTCACCGGGCGGCACCAGGGCTGCCGCGTTCCCCGCCAGTTCGGGTAAACTCGATACGTCCGTCGTCAAGGTCGCCGTCCCGCAAGCCATCGCCTCCAGAATGGGCAGCCCGAAGCCTTCATAGGCCGAAGGAAAGACGAAGAGGCTCGCCGCGTTCAGCAGTCGCGGCTTGTCGGCCTCCTCCACCCAGCCGAGGAACCGCACCCGCTCTTTAAGCCCGAATTGTGCCACGAGGCGGCGCGGGTCGGGGAAGAAGGGAGTATCTGTAGTGGGCAGCTTACCCGCGACGACGAGCGGCCACGCTCCCTCGCTCCGCGCGACGGCCTCTACTATCCGGGGAACGTTCTTGCGAACATCAAAGCCGCCCAGATAGAGCGCGAAGTGCTCCGGTAAATCGAGTTCGCGGCGATACGCGGCGACAACTTCCGGCGGCTGGGGCCGGAAAATCTCATCTACCGCGAGATAGACCGTCCTGACCCGCTCCGGCGGCACGCCGAGCAGCCTCAGAATATCCTGCCGCGAGGCTTCGCTGTCCGCGAGGATTGTTTGGGCATAGCGAGCAGCGCGGGCAACCAGCGCGGTATATCCGCGCACCAGGGCACTCCCCCGGTACGGCAGCAAAATCATGGGAATCAGGTCGTGAACGGTGACGGCGAGGGGAAGCGACGAGCGGAGCGGCGGCGCGAAGTAGGGGACGTGAAAGAGGTCGGCTCCCACAGCATGCGCGGCACGCGGCGCGGCGACCTGCTCGAACCACAGCTTGGCGAGGTTGGGAGAGCGCCCATCCCAGGGCGTGCGCGCTACCTGCCAGCCGACACCCTCCGGCGGCTTGGCGCGGCGTGCTGCCGCCGCATCCGCGATGAGCGTCAGGCGCACAGAGGGCACTTCGCGGCGCAGCGTCTCAACGAGGCGGTGAAGGTACTGGCCGCTCCCGGTGGTGGGTTGCCCCCAGAAGTGGGCGGAGATGGCAACGCGCAAGGTTCAAAAGGAGAAAGGAGAAAGGAAAAAGGAAAAAGGAGCGGACACGAACAGCTCGGTGCTCCCATTGACTTGCTGTTCATTTTGAATTTTGAATTTTGAATTTTGCATTGTCTATGTAGTTTCGGGCTGCTTGTACCCGTGCGGATGGGCCTGATGCCACTCCCACGCGTGGGTCAGGATGTCGCGCAGGTCGGGAAAGCGTGGCTGCCAGCCCAACTCCTGTTGAATCTTCGCACTGCTGGCGATGAGGATGGGCGGGTCGCCCGCGCGGCGCGGGGACTCGACGGCGGGAATGGGGTGCCCCGTCACCTCGCGCGCCACCTCGATGACCTCCCGAACGCTGAAGCCCCTCCCGTTGCCCAGATTGTAGATGCGCGAGCCTTCGTCCAGCGCCTGCAACGCGAGGATGTGCGCCTGCGCCAGGTCGTAGACGTGAACGTAGTCGCGGATGGCGGTGCCGTCGGGCGTATCGTAATCAGTGCCGAAGATGCCGATACTCTGACGCTGCCCCAGCGCCACCTGCAAGATGAGCGGAATCAGGTGTGTCTCAGGGTCGTGATCCTCTCCCTGCTCGCCCCATGCGCCCGCCGCGTTGAAGTAGCGCAGCGCCGCATAGCGGATACCGTGAATCTCATCGAACCAGCGCAGCATCTGCTCGACTATCAGCTTCGACTCGCCGTAAGGGTTCACGGGCTGCTTGGCTGCCGTCTCCGGGATGGGAATCTCCTCCGGGTAGCCGTAGGTTGCCGCCGTGCTGCTGAAGACTATGCGCTTTACGTCGTGCGCGACCATCGCTTCCAGCACGTTCAGTGTGCTGACCACGTTATTGCGGAAGTACGTCCCCGGATCCTTCATGGACTCGCCGACCAGCGACGAGGCGGCGAAGTGAATGACGCCCTCCGGCTGGTGCCGGGCAAAGAGCGCGGCCAACTCCTCCCGATTCGAGAGGTCCACCTGCTCGAAAGTGGTGCCCTCCGGCACGGCGGCGCGGTGCCCCTTCGCCAGATTGTCCAGCACGACGACCTCGTGCCCGGCCCGCGCCAGTTCGGCGGCGGTGACGCTGCCGATGTACCCTGCTCCCCCAAGTACGAAGACTCTCATCGTTGTCTGCTCCTTTGTTAGTACAGAGGAATTCTAAGGGAAAAAGGATAAAGGAAAAGTGGATGTGCGCCCACGTTGGCCTGTGACGCCAACCTGACCCAAAACAAGAGCCGCCCTGGTAGATGCCAGGGCGGCTTGGTCGGAAAAAGGAAGGAGCCCCGACGAACCTTCCAGCCAGTCGCCATTTCGAGCGAAAGACCATCCAATCCGTTGGGGCTTCCCTACCCTCCAGAGCGACGACTCTTGCGAAACGTCATCTCCAAAGGATAGGCGCAGTATACGGGCTTTCCGCCGCCCTGTCAATGCTCTTATGTTCATCTGGAATGGCAGTTTCCATGAAGCTTTATTCATAATCGCAGATAGGCCGTGCCGTTGCCCTCATCCTCTGCATAAGGATTTACCTCTCGCGTCCATCCTGCTAAACTGGTCGTATGAACCAGTGGTTGGAGACACTAGCGGTCGGCGCGGACCTGACGGGCTTCGTGTTGACCCTTTGGCTGGGCCTGTACCTGCTGGCACACGGCTGGGGCTGGCGGCACGTCCGGCTCCACGCGGCGGGGACGCTGTGGGGGTTGACATTGGCGTTTGGGTTGAGCCTTTACGACTGGCTCTCCCCGATGGCTGGGGCAAGCCCAACGCTCACCCTGCTCCGGTTGCTTCTGCTCCCCCTGCCGTTGGGCTGGTTTGTGCTGGCGCGGCGGCTCGTGCCGGGCGTGGTGCTGGCGCACTCGCGGATGGCCCTGCTGTTGGTGTTGCTGGGCACGCTTGGCGCGGCAGCCGTGAGCGTGCTGACGGGGCTGGTCGTGCCGGAATGGCTACCTCGAAGCTGGCTCTATTTGCCCGCCTACCTGCTCGTGCTGCTCCTGACGATGGGAGCAGCCATCGCGCTCGCCCTCGCTGCACGCGGCGTGACGAGTGGTGCGCTGGAGCGGCGGGCCATGAGCGTCCTCGTCGCGGGGTCGTGGCTGGTGCTGGTGGGCGGGACGCTGCTGGCGACGGACCTCGTGCTGGGGCTGGGCAACTCCCTTCTCCCTGGTGCTATTGAGCGGCTGGCGGAGCCGCTGAGGCTGGTTGGCAGCTTGAGCCTCCTCGGTGCCAGCCTCGCGCTCGGAGTGGCCCTCCGCGCCCAGGCACGGGCGGAGGGAGCACACCTCGCGCAGTTCTCGCAGTCGCTGCTAGCAACGCTCGTGCTGGTGCTCGTCTTCGCGGCGGTGGGTGGCGCGGTGGTCTGGTACTGGCATTTGCCTGCCGCGCTGCTGGGCCTCTTCCTGGTGCTGGCCCTGCTGAGTGACTGGCTCTACTCGGCGGCGCAGGTGGGTCTGGCGCGGCTGCTGCATCGTGGCCCGGCGGGAAAGCTCCGGCGGGAGTTGTACGAAGTCGCCGAGCGGCTGGAACCGCCGGAGGAGGTGCCACCCGCTGTGCGCCCGCTCCTGAGCCGCCTCGCGCGGCAGGTGCATAGCCCGCAGCTTGGGCTGGCCCTGCGCGACGAGAAAGGGTTCCGCGTGGTGGCGGCGCTGCGCCCCTCCTGGGAGGGAGCCTACATTGATGTGCCGCACCCCGATGTGTGGGAGGAGCGGGCGCTGAGTGGGTGGAACAAGCCCATCAAGTCGAACGGGCAGACGATTGGCGTGATTGCCAGCGAGACGACGGGGCCGCTCAGTCCAGTGCAGGTCAGGCTACTCGATCAGGCGGCGACGGAGTTGGTGCAGCTTCTCGACGGCTGGAAGGAGGCGGCGCGGCGGCGCGAGGCATTGCAGAAGGCGCTCGACGACTACCGCCAGCACGCCGGGAAGCTGGAGAGCCAGTTCGCGGCCCTCGCCGCGCCTGTCGCGGTAGGCGCGGGGTTCAGCCGGGGCGTGCAACAGGTGCTTGCAAATTACAAGGATGCCGTCGCCGCCGGGAGGCACCCCCTCGCGCAGTTGAGGCTGGTGGAGATGAGCGCCGGACCCGCAGGCAGCAAGAGCATCGAGGGGCGCGGGCAGGTGCTCCAGCAGACGCTGGCAAGCCTCATCGAGCAGTTGCGCCCCTTTGAGGGGGAGCCGCCGACGATGCCGACGCCGGAATGGCACCCGTACCTGATTCTGAAGTGGGTTTACCTGCAAGGAACCCCGCCCGAAGAGGTCATAGTGCGGCTCTACCTGAAGAAGGGGACCTATGACCGGGCGCACCGCGCCGCCATTCGCGCCGTCGCCACAACGCTGGCCGAGTTGGAGGCGGGGGTGCTGCGGACCCCCGCCAGGCCGGAACTTCCCGGCCCGGCCCCAACCCTCGGCGCGGCTCGTCCCCCTGCCCTTAGCAGCAGTAGCAGTGCTCTTTCGAGCGGGCCGAGCACCCCAAGTAGCGGGCCACCTTCTTCTACTCCTCTCCCACAGCCCGCTAGCGCGGGGAGCACAGCCCCGGCCACGCCCGCGCCGGAGAAGGGCCGTTCGCTGCGGGACTTCACGAGCCGCCTGCGCTCGCCATCGGCCCCGCCGCCCCCATCCGGCCCACCGGAGCCGAGGCCCGACCCGGCGCAGGGAACGACGCGTCGCGTGCCCGCCTTCGGGAAGAGCAGGCTGGCGGCGCGGTTCGCAGACGCGGCCAACCGCATCGGCAGCAAGGATGAGCCGAAGGCAACGCCGCCGCAGGAGGCGAAGCCGCCAGCGTCACCTGCCACGTCCAGCACGATGCCGCTGCCGCAGACACCTTCCGCGCCGCCCGCGACCCCGCCCGCGCAGCCGTCAGGTGAGCCTTTACGCTCGTTCACTCGACCCGTCCCCAAACCTTCCGAGCAGGAGCCACAGGAGCCACCGCCATACGATGATGAGCGTCCGCCTCCCGATTGGGACGGCACGTAATTGGACGGTGGACGGTAGACGAAGGACGGTGACGAAGATCAAAAATGGTTGGCGAACAAAAAGCGCCCTGCCGAACGCGGCAGGGCGCTTTGCGTAAAGGGTTGGGGCTTATTGATTGATGAAATCGCGCAGTTGGCTGGCGTTCTGGACGAGGGCCGGGTCGCTGCTCGACAGGGCGCGGCCCAGAATGGCCTCGGCTACGGCGGGGTCCGCGTTTTCGATTGCGGCCATCGCCGCGTGGCGCTGGGTGGATAGCTCCGGGTCAGCCAGGGCGGTAAGCAAGGCATCGTGCGCTTCGGGCGTGTTGATGTTCGCGAGGGCTTGGGCAGCCAACATGCTCACGTTGGCGTCCTGCATGGCTGTCGCCAGCGCGGGAACCGCTTCTGGAGCGCGCATTTTGCTGAGGGCGAGGGCGGCACGCTGGCGAACGAGCGCATCCGGGTTGTTCAGTTCCGCGACGAGAGAATCGGTCACGGTGGGGTCACTGCTCTGGCTCAGAGCCAGGGCCGTCGCGTAGCCTGCGGCGGGGTCGGTATCACCGAGGTTGGCGAGGAGCGCCGTCGTCGCCGCGCGGTCATTGGTCCCGGCCAGCGCGGAGGCGGCATTGGCGCGCGAGGTGGGGTCGTCGCTTTGCAGTTGGGTGCTCAGAGTGGTCGTCATTGTATCAGGCGTGAGAGGCGCATCGTTTAGCGCACGCGCGCGATAGTTGCTCACGGCGGCGATACCTAATATGGCGATGAGTGCCAGCGCCAGGATGATTGGAAGTCGTTTGGTGTTCACGTGTCGGGCCTTTCGGAACAGGGCCGCCCTCAGGCAGCCTCGTTCGCTTCACTATCTTCACTCCACTAAGAATAATGCAAGGCCCATGCCGCCGCGACGGTGAGTTGACGGATTTTGGAGTTGGCGGATTGCACGAGGGAAGCTACGCGGAATGGCGGAGAGAAGAACGGCAAGGGATGAGGAGTGAGGACGGAAGGATGAGGAACGGCAGATGCATTCCTCTATGAACGGTGCTTCCCTGGTCCGCTTCACCGTGCTTGCCGGGGCGCACGCGTAGGCAGGCATACCTAAGAGAGCATGTCCCGTTTCCTGCCGTTAGCGGTCGTCGGTCGTCAGTCGTCGGTCGTCCAATTAGATGAGACCATTCTGGTAGGCGTAATACTGGGCGACTATGGCGACTGCGTTGATGCAGAAGTGCATGAGGATGGGCATCCAGAGAGAGCCAGTGCGGTAGTAGAGGAGCGCCAACAGGACACCGAGTAGGAAGAGCACGGGAAAGGCGTAAAGCTGGAAGTGTAGCGCGCCAAAAAGCGCGCCGCTCGCCAGCACCGCCGCCGTCAGGTTGAGGTACTTTCGCAGCCCGGCGAAGAGAAAGCCCCGGAAGAGAACCTCTTCTACTATGGGGGCCAGAATCGCGCCGACGGCAAAGACTGCGAGGAAGGAGCCTATTCCCTGCCCGAAGAGCGGCACGATTGGCTCCTGTGGGCGGAGGCCGAAGGGCAGCAGGAAGAGGCCCCAGAGGATGGAACCGGAGAAGCCGAGAGCAATAGCCAGCGTCGTTTCGAGCAGCATCCGCCAGTGGAAGCGGTTCAGGCCGAGCAGGGTGACGAGGCTGCCATAGCGCCGCATGATGAAGAGGGGCGGCAGCACCATCGAGAACTGTATCAGGCCCAGCACCACGCCCAGGTACGGGCTTTTCTCCAAACCGAAGGCGCGGATGAGCAGCGCTCCGAGGAGGGAGCCTAAGAGGTAGAGGAGGATGGAGAGGGCGAAGCCGCCCGCCAGAGCGCGGATGCCCCAGGGAGCCGGGGGCGGGGCTTGCGGCTGCGGTGGCATCACTTCGACGTAGCTCTGGTCTTGCATCTCGTCTTTCGCGTTTGATTGTCGTGCTTCGGGTGGTGAGGGATGAGAAAACGGGGCAAGAGAAGTTATGCAATCCTCTCCTGCCCCGTCAAGTTCCGCGGGTCTGTTTCGCTCAGGGCTGGCCTTATTTCTTGCCCCGGTTGGCGAAGCGGCTCAGTTTTTGTGGGTCTTCCCCGGCCAGGAAGACCTCGTCCACTGTGCCTGTGGTCAGAACCTGAACCTTGCCGCCCTGCACGGCATCCGCGACCAAGTCCTTGAACTTGGAGTAGGGCTTGCCCGTAGAGTCGTTGTAGTTGCCCTCCTCAAAGCCGGGGTGAATCTCCTTCATCAGCACCTTGAGGGTCGCCATCGTGCAGAGATTGTTGCGGCGGCGGGCGAGGTAAACCGCCTCGACGATGAGGTCGTCAGGGCTGTTCACATTGACGGGGGGGCGCGTCGCTTCCTGCTGGGGCTGGGGCTGCGTCTCCTCGATCTCGGCGGTGAGCCTGTTCACTTCCTCCACTTTCTCGCCGGGGAGGAGCACGGTGTTGACCGTGCCACTGGTCACGACCTGCACCTTGCCGCGCCGCTCGGCCTCCTTCGCGAAGTCCTTGAACTTCGCGAAGTTCTTCCCTTCCTTGTTCTTGAAGCGCCTCTCGTCGAACGAACCCATGATTTCCTGCATCAGCAGTTTCAGGGTGGCGAAGGTCGGTTCGCTGTCACGCTCGCGGGCAAGGTGAATCGCGTCAACGATGGCGTCGTAGGGGTCTTTGGCCTTGCTCTCCGGCAGAATGTCGTCGGCGAGTTGGTGGTAGAAGTGGAACTCGTCGGCGCTCTGGGCGAGGTGGCTGCTGGCCGCCTCGGCAACGCCGATGACGATGCATTCCTTCCCGTACTGGCGAATGGCGTTCATCAGGGGGATGAAGTCGCGGTCACCCGTGACGAAGACGAAGGTGTCTATGTTGTTGTGGGTGTAGAGCGTCCGCATGGCGTCAATGACCATGTGGATGTCCACGCTGTTCTTGATGGCGTTGGTGTGCTGCGGGTTCTGCCCGTAGTAGTAGGTGGGCACGTAGACTGGCTCGATACCGTTGGCGTAGAGCGCGTTGGTGATGCGCTGGTAGCGGTACCAGTCGGCGTAGGCGCGCGAGATGATGACGCGCCCATACTCCTCTGCCTTTTCGGAGATGAGTTCAAAGTTGGGGTTCTGGTTGTAAACCTGCCGCACGGAGATGTAGACGTTCTCGAAGTCTACGAACAAGGCTACGTCCTTGTCCGGGCGGCCATTGGCGTTGGTCCTGCTCATTCTTGGTTTGTCCTCTTAGGGACCGGAGACGGGCAGGGCGGGGAACCGGCGGGGGCGCAAGGGGTCGGGGTTTAACACGGAGCATCCCCCGCGCGGGCACCGCGCCCGTTCCGGGGTGATATGGTCGGAAAGTGTTACTCGATGATGGCTCAGGCGGGGCAGATAGAAGGGGGTGAGATGTGCGAGTGGCCGGGTCTTGCTGTGCCTTCGGCCACGTCATCTGACGGTCTACTCTCTGCGCTCCGTTGGGAAGCCTGCAAAGGTCTTGCGGTAAGGTGAACATCCACACTGTTCGGCGGTGCGCCTGCGGGGCTGCTGGCAGAAACCCCCTGCCAGTCCTTCCCGTTTTATCACAGTGCGGGCCGAGAGCTTGCAATCACACTGCACGACTCTCGTCCTACCACTTGTTTATTATATCACGAGTATCTTAGAAACCGAAACGGAGGCGCGGTTCATACGAAGGCTGTGCCAAAGTGGGAGAGGAGGAAGGAGGAGCGGGGCGAGAAGCGGGCCGGATGGTGCGGAGGCCAGTATCGGCCAGTAACGGCCAGTACTGGCGAGCAAAGAAGGCCAGTATAGTGGTAGATAGTTGCTTTGTAGCTCTGGAAATGCATTACAAACTGCGTCACTTTGAGCCAAGCACTGTAGTTTATACGAGACGGGAGGTGCCGCCGTGACGCTGGTTCTCGCCGGGAGCGTCACGGAGGAGGGCGAGGCCGTGCGGCAGGGCGGGGAGCAGCGTCTGAAGGTTCTCGCGCGCGGCTTTGGGGCTGCCGGGAAGGGTGATGATGAGCGTCTTCCCGCGAATGCCCGCGACGGGGCGACCCAGCATGGCGTGGGGGGTGATGGCGAGGCTGGCGGCGAGCATGGCGACGACGAGGCCGGGTGCTTCGCGGTCCAGCAGGGGGCGGACGGCTTCGGGGGTCTGGTCACGGGGGGCGAAGCCTGTGCCTCCGGTGGTGAGGATGAGGGCGACACCGTCATCGTCGGCCCATTGCCGGACCTGGGTTTGTATCGCGGAAATCTCGTCGGGGACGATGGCGGTGGTGACTGTCGCGCCGGGCAGGTGGGCTTCCAACATCCTTGCGAGGAGCGGGCCGCTCTGGTCTTCGGCCTCGCCCGCCGCGCAGCGGTCACTCACGGTCAGGACAGCGCAGGGAATGGAACCGTTCACGATGGCATCTCCATAAATGTTTTCCTCCACTTGTCAGGGAGCCGTGCCCCTATTGCGTTAAGATGTGCCGGGAAGCTGAGAAAGACAGTATCCGACACCAAATCGTAAAGTCGCTTCCCGTAGCCCGAAATCGCGCGCTCCTCATAGCGCGCCAGGAGAATCTGTACGTCGAAAACGAGAATGCCCGTGATGCCGAAACAGCGATGAAGCGCGAATATGACCATTAACATTGCGGGCACCTGGATTGCGCGGGCATCTGCGTCGCCTACAGGGGTTCTGAAGTCCAGATAGTAGCCGAAGTTCTCAAGGTCCAACTCTTTATCATTCACATATTCGTCGGCTATTTGGAGCGTGAATTCCATACTGAGGAAGCGGTCAAAGAGGTCTTCAGGGTCGCCTTCATAGGGAGCCAAGGAACAACCGAGGCAATTATTGATGTCTCTACCCAATTCTTCAGGGTCTTTCGGAGAGTTGAAGAAGTATTGGATTGTCACACTCATAGGGTGGCTCCTTGGAACAGATTGGCTCAGGAAATCTCCTGCCGCGCGAGTTCTTCCTTGAGGGCGGACTGCCGCGAGTGGTTCTGCAAGAAGTCGTGAAGGCGGGCGGCAAAGATGGTTTCGTGGTTGGTGGCCCCGGCGAGGCTCTGCGCTGCCAGGAGG
>DASVVH010000176.1:0-11567 GCA_036386615.1 Ardenticatenaceae bacterium | reverse complement strand
AGAACCAGGAGGCCAATCTTGTTAAGGATGGTGATGACAACGCTGAAGAGGCGCTGCATCAGGGCCATCGGCGTGGCGAGAACGATGACCGTGCGCTCGGCGGCTTGCAGGGCGATGGACTTGGGGACCATCTCGCCGATGACGACGTGAAGGTAGGTCATGAAGGTGAGGGCCACGATGAACGAGATGGTGTGAACGATGGCCCCTTCCAGGCCGAACCAGTCGTGCAGAGGCCCTTCCAGCAGGTGCGCGATGGCTGGCTCCCCGTACATACCCAGCCCCAAACTGGCGAGGGTGATGCCTAGCTGGGCGGTGGCGATGTAACGGTCCTGCTTGCCCGGCTCGCGCAGGGTGTTGCGGATGGCGATGGCGGTGCGATTACCCTCCTGCGCTAGCTGCTCGACGCGGGAGGGACGCACGCCGATGATGGCGAATTCCGCCGCGACGAAGAGGCCGTTGAGCAGAATCAGCAGGAGGATGATGAGGAAGGGAATCAGGATGTCCACTACGAAATCCCCTCCTGCTCCAACAGCGCCTCGGTGTTCGGCGGGGTGGTGAAACTCAACTCGCGGACGGAGCGGCCCGCCACCGCCTCCACGCGGAAATGAATGCCCGCGATTTCAGCCTCGTCCCCGACTACCGGCACGCGCCCCAACTCGTCCAGCACCAGCCCACCGACGGTGTTGGCTACCTCGGTTGGGAGGTTGGCGCGGAGCAGTTCGTTGAACTGGCTGACGAGTAGGTCGCCGCGCACAATGATGTGACCCTCGCCGTCCGGCGCGATGAGTTCCGCTTCTTGGTCGAATTCGTCCTGTAGCTCGCCGAATAGCTCCTCGATGAGGTCTTCCTGGGTAATCATGCCCGCCGTGCCGCCGTATTCGTCAAAGACGATGGCGAGGTAGCAGCGCTCTTGGTTTAGCATCTCCCACACCTCTCCGGCGAGCATCGTCTCCGGGACGTAGGGAACCTCGCGCAGGATGGAGTGAATGCCAGACTGCGGCTCCTCGCGGAGGCGGAAGAGGTCTTTGAGATGGACGAAGCCGACGATGTGGTCAACGTCCTCCTCGTAGAGTGGGATGCGCGTGAAGGAGGATTCAGCCGCCAGCCTGAGCAGGTCGCCAACGGTCAGCGTGACGGGGGCCGTCGTCATGCGGGTGCGGGGAATCATGACCTCGCCAGCCGTTAGCTCACCCAGGCGAAAGGCGTTGTGGAGTAGCTGGCGCTCGTCGGCGTCCAGCAGCCCCCCGGCGACGCTCTCACCGACCAGAATCTCTATCTCTTCGGGCGAGTGGATGTGCGTGTGCCCCTCGCCGAGTGATAAGCCAAGCAGGCGGAGGATGAGTTGCCCGCTTCCGTTAAAGATTATGATGAAGGGTCTAAAAATATAGTCTGTAGACCATTTCATTGGAAGCGCCGTCGCCAGGGCCACCCTTTCGGGGTACTGAATCGCCAAAGATTTAGGTACCAACTCGCCAAGGACCATGCTGCCAAGCGTAAGGACGAACAACACGAGAATGGCTGCCGCGCCACCGCCTGCCAGACGCTCGCCGATGACAGGGATGGAGGCGAGTGGCAGGCGCGCAAGAAGCCCCTCAAGTAGCGGGGCAATTTGTCGCTGTCCATAGATACCGAGCACGAGGCTGCTGAGCGTGATGCCGACCTGGCTGGCGGCTATGAAATTGTCGAGCTTGTGTGGGTCTTCCAGCACGGGCAGAAGCACCTGCGCGAGGTGGTTGTCCTGCTCCGCCAGTTGAATAATGCGGCTCTTTCGAGCACTGACCGTTGCAAATTCGCCCGCCACGTACAGGGCAGTGATACCAATCATCAGCGTGACCGCGCCGACGATAATCAATATGTTCGTAATCATGGGAGCAAGCTACTTGGTGCTAGGGGCATCTTAGACCTTATACAGTCGCCTCTTGAGTAGGCGATTGTCTGTCATCAATTGGCGGAGGGGCAATCCTGGGTGGATCCCCTTAAGGTCGCTTCGCAGATTCGCTTCGCTCAGGATGACAGGAAAGGAGGCTCTATGCCTCTCAACGTGCTTTCTCCTCACCTGTAAAGGTCGCGTTCATGGGCGTTATGGGAGCATGATGTGTGCCGATGCGCTGGCGCGGCTGGGCGGTCACAGCTTACCTGCCAGGCGCGCCTTCGCCAGGACGTGCTGCGCCTCGTTGACGATGGGCTGGTCCACCATCTTACCGTCGAGCGCGAAGGCCCCGACGCCCTCGGCCTGGTGCGCGGCGGCGGCCTCCACGACGCGCCGGGCGGCGGCTATCTCCTCGTCGGTGGGGGTAAAGGCGCGGTGAAGCGGCTCTATCTGCTTGGGGTGAATCGCCATCTTGCCCGTGTAGCCCAACTCGGCGGCGCGTTTGGCGTCCTCGTAGCAGCCCTCCGGGTCGTCCAGGTTCAGGTAGACGCCATCAATGGCCTGTAGACGGAAGGCGGCGGCGGCGGTGACAACGGCGGAGCGGGCGTAGAAGACCTCCCAACCGGCGGGGGTGCGGGTCGCGCCGATGTCGCCCGCGAGGTCTTCCGCGCCGAACTGGAGGGCGGTCAGGCGCGGCGATGCCTGGGCGATTTCGGCGACGTTGAGGATGCCGCGCGCGGTCTCCACGATGGCGTGAAGCGTGAGGCTGCCGCGCTCCAGGCAGTGCTGCGCTTCAAGGTCGTTCAGCAGGCGGTCCACGTAGATAAGGTCGGCGGCACTCTCGACCTTGGGCACGACGTAGCCGTCGGGGTGGCCCGTCACGGTCTCGATGATGTCCTGCGCGGTCCAGCCACTGCCGACAGGATTGACGCGGACCAGTTTCTCGTTCGCGCCGAACTCTACGGTTCGGAGCGCTTCGAGGATGGTGGCGCGGGCGGCGGCTTTCCGGGTGCGGGCAACGCCGTCTTCGATGTCCATGATGATGGTGTCTACCGTCATGGCGGCGGCTTTTTGAATCTTCCGCATGCTGTCGCCGGGCATGTAGAGGGCGGCGCGGCGAATCCTCATTGCTCCTCCGGGGGTCGTTTGAGAAAGAGCACGTTGCGCGTGAGTTCCACGACGACGGTGCCATCGGGCTTGCGCCCGATGTGCTTCAGTTTGATGATGCCACAGTTGGGGCGGGAGCGGCTCTCGCGCTTGTCGAGCACCTCGCTCTCGACGTAGAGGGTGTCGCCGTGAAAGAGCGGGTTCGGGTGGGAGACGTTCTCGTAGTCGAGATTGGCAATGATGGTGCCCTGAGTCAACTCGGCGATGGAGATGCCGACGGTGAGGGCCATCGTGTACATGCCGTTGACGATGGGCTGCCCGAACTCGGTGCGGCTGGCGAAGTCGGCGTTCAGGTGCAGCGGCTGGGTGTTCATGGTCAGCGCGTTGAAGAGCACGTTGTCGGTCTCGGTGACGGTACGGCCCAGAGTGTGCCGTATGCGGTGGCCGACCTCTAGCTCTTCGTAGTATTTGCCTGACATCCGGTCTCCTGACTACGTTGTCATGTGTGGATGGTGCTGGTTGTGCCAACGGATGGAGGGTATCACAACTCTGTATCCCCGTGCAAAGTTTCTGGCCTCTTAGAATATGGGGACGAGGGCGCGATTAGAAGAGGCTAGGCGTGGACCTCTTCGTCGCGGCGGGCGAGCGCCCAGAGGAGCGTGGCGGCGAGCAGAGCGGCGAGAACGATGGCGTAGAGTTTGTAGATGCGGGCAGGAAGAACGAGGGCCAGCACCCCAAAGGCCGCCGCCAGCGCCCAATAGATGAGCACGACCTGCCGTTGGCTCAGTCCGGCGTCGAAAAGGCGGTGGTGCAGGTGGCCCCGGTCCCCACGAAAGGGGCTGTGGCCGCGCCGAACGCGGCTCACAATCTGCCACGCTACGTCCAGAATAGGGACGCCGAGGACGAGCAGCAGCGTGGCGACCTTCGCGCCCGCCATGATGGCGAGCGCTGCAAGCGTGTAGCCGAGGAAGAAAGCCCCGCTGCTGCCGATGAACGTTCGCGCCGGATTGAAGTTGAAGGGCAGGATGCCCGCCGTGGCACCCAGCAGGGCCAGCGCCAGCAGCGCGACGCTGTGCTGCCCCTCGCGCAGCATGTGCGCGGCAAAGACGGCGCTGGCAATGGCGACGATGCCCGCCGCCAGCCCATCCAGGCCGTCCAGCCAGTTGACGGTTTGCATGGTGCCCATGAACCAGAACGCCGTCAGGGGCACCACAATCCAGAAGGGCAGACCGTTTTCACCTCCAACTGTCGTATTGGTGAAGGGATTGTTGAATTCCGCGATGATGATGAGATGGAAGATAGCCACCGCCGTCGCCAACCCCTGCGCCACGAATTGCGGCCACGCGGGCAGTTCCCAACGGTCATCTATGAGGCCGAAGAGCAGCATGATGGCAGCGCCCAAGATGAGGCCCCGGAACCGGATAGGTTCGGCTGCATCGGTGAAGGGCACGGGCATCTCGCGCGTCAGGAACGCCGCCAGGAGGAAGGCGACGCCCATCGCCACGCCGCCCATGCGTGGGATGATGCCCCGGTGAATGTCCCGCTCGCGCTTCGGCTCCTGGACGATGCCCAAGGCCCGCGCCACGCGCATCGTCAGTGGCGCGAGCACAAGCGCCAGCCCGAAGGCGACGAGGGGGATTAAAAGGAAAGGTGACATAAACTTGTGATGCGGGACGCGAGATACGGGATACGGGATAACGGCTCTGCGAGATGCGCCGCAATTTCACTGCCCATCTCGCATCCTGTGTCCCGCATCCTGTATCCCGTTCTCATCCCGTCCCGAACTGCCGGTCCCCCGCGTCGCCGAGGCCCGGAACAATGAAGCCGCGCCGGGGGTCGCCGGGGCTTTGGGGTTCGGGAGTAAGGTGCTCGTCAATCTGCGCGAGATGGATGTCTATGTCGGGGTGGTCCGCCGTCAGGCGCTCGATGCCTTCGGGCGCGCCGAGCAACCCCAGATATTTGATGCGGCCCGCGCCCCAATGCTTCAGAATCTCGACGGTGGCGCAGGCGCTGCCGCCCGTCGCCAGCATCGGGTCGAGCACGAAGACCACCTGCACGGTGGGCGCGACGGGCAGTTTGTTGTAGTAGGAGACGGGGCGCAGCGTCTCTTCGTCGCGGTAGAGGCCGATGTGCCACACCTCCGCGCCGGGCATCATCTCCCAGATGCCCTCGACCATGCCCAGGCCTGCGCGGAGGATGGGCACCAGCCCGATGCGCTCGGCAAGAGTTTTGCCGTGCGCGACGCCCAGCCCCGTGTTCACGATGCTGTCCTTTGTGGCGAGATCCTGCGTCGCCTCGTAAGCGAGGAGCATGGAAATCTCGCGGATTAACTCGCGGAACTTCTTCGGCTCCGTCTCCCGGCGGCGCAGGAGATCAATCTTGTGTTTGACAAGAGGATGCTGGGACTCGAAGACTCGTTGGTGCCTGGACTGCTCGCTCATCATCTCCTCGCGGCGCTTCATGCGCCGTGCAACAGAAAGAGGGCTGAACCACAGTCTAACCTACAAGTGATACTACGGCGAACGAGTCTATGAATTCAGGGCGCGGCTGGAGGGTGAGGGGTGTGGAGGGTCAGAGGGGGACGTTATACAGGAGGCCCGCCACGGTGGTAGCTGGCGGGCCTTCGAGAAGCAGGGCGTCTCTGCATAGTGGTACGGGCGAAACGTCCTTGACCATACAATACGGATTTTCAGCCCCTAGGGCTGTGATGGATGTCACAAGCAGGGCGCGGGAGCCTCATGACAAAGGTGACCGCACGTTGCCATCCGTCTTGTCGCTGCTGTGCCTACTGTTGAACTCTCTCCAATCCTGGCTCCGGCTTGGTCTGTCGTACTGAAAGTATGGCACTCGTCAGCGCATCCCGGTCCCACAGCCTAACATGGTTTGCCTGAGCAAGGTCTAAGGCTGCTCTCGTGAATTTGCTATTGGTAACGACAACAGCCTCTGTGGCCTTGTAGTATCCTTTCGCTCCAAGGACTTCCTGTACCGCCTTGACTCCAACATTGTTGGAGGCTCGCTTGGCTTGTACCACCGTCTTGACTCCCGCCTTCGAGAGGACCAGGTCTGCGCCGAAATCCCCCTGATAGCGGGTACGCTGAACTTTGTACCCCTGCCGCTCGAACAGGGTCTCAAGAAACACCTCGAAAGATTCACCGTCCATTACATCAATCTCTCGCATGCCAGCTTTAGACAGGCGCTGTTTATTTACAGCTGTCTTGACGAATTTCACGGCTCCGCGCAGCAGAGCAGGTGCAAGGGCAAGCAGGAACAGGGGCCAGAACGTGATGATGAACGTCCCAAAAGCACGCAGCAGTTCCCACAACGAACCAATCTCGAACTCCATTAGTCTCCTCCTGGTTAATCATGTGCAAGCGAATAGATTGCTTTGGGAGTATCCTCGTTTTGCCGGAGCTATTCAATGGAACTTTGCGGCTAGAGACGACAGAAGGCCGCTCCGTAGACCGAGCGGCCTTCGACTTTGGTCATAACTGAGCGTATGGACTTTAAGAACCCCCTGTTTACCGTCGGCTGCGGCGCTCAAGCTTGGATTTGCAGGTGACGCAGTACTCGGTTTCCGGTACGATAGCCAGCCGTTCGGGGTCAATCGGGTTGCCACAACTCTTGCAGATGCCATAGTTCCCATCTTTGAGCTTGTCCAGCGCGCGGTCAAGGTCGGTCAGCCGCTCCTCGAAGGTGGCGAGCAGTGAGAGGTTGCGCTCGCGCTCCGGCAGTTCGGGGTCTCCCTCGTCCGCCTCGAATTCGACTTCAATTTTTACGTCCTCACGCAGCCGCTCAATCTGTACGAGCAGGTGCGCCCGTTCCTCTGTCAAGCGCGTGTAATATTCCGACACTACCTCGGTCATGGTCCCTTTCTCCTATCCCTGGGCAGAGCGTAGCCCTAACGAAAGAATGGCATCTTATACCATCAGGAAGCGAGCGTCAACACCCCTTTTCGGCTTTCCCCTGTCCAGGGCGTGTGCTATGCTCTCCCTGAAATCAAGGGAGACTATGATACTCATCCGGGTGGGGAATTTCAAAGTTACTCTACTCCCATATCCCGGAATAGGTTGCGAGTGCCGGGCGAACTCAGGCGGCGCGGCGCTCTGGAGGAATCGAGGAAGTGATGGAGCCTAACGAACGAGCTATTTCCGGGGAGCGGCAGGGCGAGGACACGCTGGAGCGCACCCTGCGCCCGCAACGTCTGGCCGACTACATCGGGCAGGAGCGCGTCAAGGAGAACCTTTCCATTCTCATCGAGGCGGCGAAGCATCGCGGGGAGCCGCTGGACCACGTTCTCTTTTACGGGCCGCCGGGGTTGGGCAAGACGACGCTCGCTATGATTCTGGCTAAAGAGATGGATGTGAATATCAAGACCACGGCAGGCCCCGCCATCGAGCGGGCGGGCGACCTCGCGGCGCTGCTGACGAACCTGCGGCAGGGCGACATTCTCTTCATTGACGAGGTTCACCGCCTGGGCCGCGCCGTCGAGGAGATTCTGTACCCCGCGATGGAGGATTTCGTGCTGGACCTCATCATCGGCAAGGGGCCGTCGGCGCGCAACGTGAGGCTGAAGCTGCCGCGCTTCACCGTCATCGGCGCGACGACGCGGCTCGCCATGATGACCTCGCCCCTGCGGGACCGCTTCGGCATCGTCTACCGCCTGGAGTTCTACGACGAGGCGACGCTGGTGGATATTGTGACCCGCAGTGCGCGGGTTCACAGCGTGCAGATTGACCCGGAGGGCGCTCACGAGATTGCGCGGCGCGGGCGTGGCACGCCGCGCATCGCCAACCGCCTGCTGCGCCGCGTGCGGGACTACGCCCAGGTGCGGGCGGGCGGGCACATCACGCCGTTGGTGGCGCAGGAGGCACTGGCCCTGCTGAACATTGACGAGTTGGGGCTTGATGACATTGACCGCCGCGTGCTGGACACGATTATCAACAAGTTCGACGGCGGGCCGGTGGGTCTGGAGACAATCGCAGCCTCCATCTCCGAGGAGGCGGACACCATCATGGACGTGTACGAGCCGTACCTGCTCCAACTCGGCTTTCTGGACCGCACGCCGCGCGGGCGCATCGCCACTCGCCGCGCCTACGAGCATCTGGGCATCCCGCATCGTGGCCCAAACGCCAGCAGCGAGGCGGCTGCCGCGCAGGGGTCGCTCTTCGATTTGTAGGGACGACGACCGACGATGGACGACCGACGACCGCTAGGGACGAGATACGGGATACGAGATGCGGGATAACGAAGAACGGCATAACGCAAAGACGCAAGGGCGCAAAGGCGCAAAGGGAATCACGTTGCGGGAGAGACGAACGGGTGCCGAACCTCACTATCACCTCTGAGCCATACGCCACCGAGAGCGACATCGAAGTCGTCGAGGACGCGGTGAACCAGTTCAACGTGGTCGTGACGGGGGATACGAGTTACAGCCCCGTGCGGCTCTTCCTGCGTGATGAGCACGGCAGGGTACTCGGCGGGCTGCTGGGCGACATCTGGGGCGGGTGGATGCACATTGGCTTTCTGTGGGTTCACGAGTCGTTGCGTGGGCAAGGGCATGGCACACATCTGTTGCAATCGGGGGAAGCGGAGGCGCGGGCGCACGGCTGCCGCGCCGTCAAGCTGGACACCTTCAGCTTCCAGGCGCGCCCCTTCTACGAGCGTCACGGCTACGAGGTCTTTGCCGAGTTGCCCGGCTTCCCAGAGAGGCACACGTTCTACTATTTGAGGAAAATGTTAGAGCCGAGTAACTAGCAGATGGCCCAAGGGGTAGGGGCATGGCATGCCGTGCCCCTACCCCTATCTTATGCGTCGAAAATCATTGGAGGCCAGTGGTATAGGAAGGAGCAAACCCGGTGCATCAGGTCACAATTGAGAAAGCTAAAATCCAACTGCTGGAATTAATCGAGGAATGACCATCGAACTCGTCGCTACGACTGGGAATATAACCGTTGATACTGCCGTCCTCACTGTTGTGGGCCTCTTTGAAGCGGCCTTTCCTGAGCGGCTTTGCAGCGTCTATGTCGAGGGGAGCTACGCGGACGATAGCGCTGTCGCCACCAGTGACGTAGACCTCATCGTCCTCTTCATCTCTGACTCCAACCTCGTTGAAGACGAAGACGATGAACTATGATGAGCTAGACCCCGCCGCCATCCTCGAAGCGTTGGGCCTGCCCGGCGCAACCGTCGTGGGGCGCGTGACAGGCGGGAACGATACGGCGGTTTGGCGCGTCACGCGGGGCAACGACGCCTTCGCCCTCCGCCTCTTTGGGCCGGGGCGGATGGAGAGTTGCCACCGCGAGGCCGAAACGATGAGCGCGGCAGGGGCGGCGGGGCTAGCCGCAGCGCGTTCACGCTCTCGGCGCGTGGGAGGGTCATCCGGCGGTGCTGCTCTCCTGGTGCGCGGGGCGAACCCTGCTACAGGAGCTACAATCGCGGCCCTGGCGCGTCTGGCCGCTCGGCCTCCACTTTGGGCGGATGCAGGCCAGAATTCATGCTGTGGCTGCGCCTCCGGGTCTGCGCCAGCACCCCGAAGCGTGGATTCAATGGGCCGGGCCGGAGGAGGCCGCGCTGCAAGAACGCCTTCGCGCGCTGGCACCAAGCGCGGCGGCGCTGCTCCACCTCGACTACCATCCCCTGAACGTCATGACGGACGGAACACGCATTACAGGCGTGCTCGATTGGGTCAATGCCCGCGCGGGCGACCCTCGCGCCCATTGGGCGCGTACCTACACCATCCTCCGCATGGAGCCAATCACGCCGGACCCTCCGCCGCTGCATCTCGCTCTCTTCCGCCGGGCGCTGGCCTCTGCCTGGAAGCGTGGCTACGAGCAGGTGGCCGGACCCCTGACCGACCTCGCCCCTTTCTACGCCTGGGCGGGTGCCGTCATGCTCCGCGACCTCGCCCCGCGCGTCAACCAGCCCGGCCACTGGCGGCGCGACCATCACTTTGACCCACTGCGGCGCTGGATTTCAGCCTGGAAGCGGCGTGCCGGGCTTCCCGCGAGTGGTTGAGCATCGCGTCGCTACAGTGTTGTGTCTGTAATATTTCCCCGCAAATCGGCCAGCAGCCGTAGCGTCGTCCTGCGAAGTGGGCGCATGAGGGGCAGGCTCCCCAGGCCGATGAGCCGAACAATCAGGTCTACCGTGTGCTCTACGAGGCGATAGGTTCGGGCGCGGCCCGGCGACGGGTCGTGAATCCAGAAGAGGATGATACCCATGTGGTAGAGCCAGAGCAGTGGAGGCAGTTCCGCTTCCAAATCTTTGGGCACTCGCTCCTTAGCGCCGCGCACAACCTCCGCGAATAGCTCGGTTGCCTCGCGTCGCACAGGCTCGGATTCGGGGCTGAAAGGGTTGAGAGGGCTTTGCGGGTCGGCGGCGGTCTTGAAGAGGATTCCGGCGAAGCGGTGATACGGCTCAATCATCTCGATTTTCGCGCGCATCACGCGAAGCAGGCGGGCCTTCAGCGCGCGTTCCTGTGCGAGAATGGGGATGGACGCCGCCAGATGCTCCTCGTGCGTGCGCCCGTAGAACGCCTGAATCAGGTGCTCTTTCGAGCGGAAATAGTAGTAGGTGCTGCCCAGCGCCACCCCCGCCTGCTCAGCGATGGCGCGCATCGTCGTCTCTTCGTACCCGCGCTCGTGGAACAACTCCAGCGCCGTTTCCAGGATGAGCGTCCTGGTCTGCTCCCCCTTCGTTGTCTTCGCCGCCTCCGTTCTCGCTTCCACTGACGCTACCCTTCTCCACTCGTTCACTGTGGGTTCATGGTAGCACTGTGACGTCCCTGCGGGAAGCCGGAGATGGAAAAGGGCACGTCCGAAAGACGCGCCCTTTTTGCCCTGCGCCACTCACCTCAACTCTGCGCTGCGGCTGCCTGCGGTTCACTTCCCAGTTGGGAAGCGCTATTTCGGTTTGTCGCTGTGCGGCGGATGCGGCTGAAGACGAAGAGGTTGAAGAAGTGCATCATGCCGAGCACGAGCAGCACCATCCCGATTTTCCACGAGAGCGCCTCGATGCTCTCCCGTACTGTGTTTACCTCTGAGGCAACCCGCAGGGCGAGGCTGATGTAGCCCAGGTTGATGAGGTAGAAGCCGACCACCAGCAGGTGATTCACGGAATCGGCCAGCCCCGCGTCTCCGTGAAAGACATCCACCAGAAAGCGCAGCCCGTTCTTGAACAGCGTCTGGGCTACCCACACGGTCAGCGAGATGCTGATGGCGAGATAGACCAGGTAGGTGACGACGATAGTATCCATTAGTGCCTCCGGTTTTTGAACACGTTCAACATCTAAAGGATACTCTTAATCCGAGCATCTGTCAATACCCAATTTGAACACGTTCAGTAAAATTTGCTCACCAGCCTCAGGAGACCCTTTCTACAGGGTTCATTACCTCCTCAGGCAGCAGGTGGCCGAACATCATCTCCTCCGGTGGCGCGGCGTCGAGGAGGAGCGGCGTTCCATCCTGCTCCAGCGCAGCCGCCGCGCGCTCAAGCGCCCGGTTGATGGCGGCGCGATCCAGAGGTTCAGCCATGTTCTGGTCGGCGGAACGCGCAATCATCGAGAGGTGCTTCCACAGCGCGGCGCGCTCGT
>DASVVH010000175.1:0-4902 GCA_036386615.1 Ardenticatenaceae bacterium | reverse complement strand
CCTGGCGGTACATGCCGATGACGGCGCTCGTGGGCGCGCGGCCCTCCGGCCAGGAGACGCGGTAGTCGTCGCGGACGACCTGCCCCGCCTGCCAGCGCGAGGTCGGGGACCAGCCGTAGACAGGGTGCGCGCTGTCGCCCTGCGCGATGATGTCCTGCGGTCCCGTGACCTGCGGCTGGTCCGTCAGGTGGACGAAGACGCTGTAGTCGGCGTCTAACGGCTGCAACGTCTGCCATGAGAGCGACAGGTCCAGGCGGCGCTGCTGCCAATCTATCTCGACCTGCGGCGGCAGGAGCGCGACCATCTCGCCCCAGGTGGCGACTGGCTCGGCCTGTGGTGCCTCGCCGCAAGGGGGATGCTGTGCCGCCAGCAAGCCCCAGCCCGCCGACGAGAGGCAGAGTGGCCCCCAGCTTTGTTCCAGGTCGGCGACAGGGTAGGCGTAGGGCAGGTCGGCGGGCAGGTAGACGGTCTCGCCCCCTGCTAGCTGCGCGCCCGTCCACGCGACGAAGTGCTCCTCGTGCGGCGTGAGGCGGATGGGCGCTATCTCGCCCGTCACCTTCTGCCCGTAGGCGAGCGCGAAATAGTCGGTGCCCCAGGGCACCGCGACGACTGGCTGCGGCGCGTCCAGCGCCGCTACCGCGTCAATCAGCTCTCGCCCGGCGGGGTGGTGGCTGTAGGCCAGCACCTCCGCCCTGTTCCGCGCCATGAGCAGCGCCGCCAGCGCGACAGTGACGACGGCACCCGCGACGCCAAGCTCGCGCCGGAGCGAGGCGAGGCGGACTAGGAGCAGCGCCACGCCGAGGGCTACGACAAGCAGGGCGGGCAGCAGCACGGCGGGCAAAAAGACGGCTCTCGGAAAGACCGCCGCGAAGAGAAGGTGCGCGAGGGCGACGAAGAGCAGCAGCGCCGCTTCCGGGCGGCGGGCGCGTTGCGGCAGGGCGAGCACGAGGCCGAGCGTGCCCGCCAGCAGGCCGGGCAGTGTCAGTTCGGCGCGGAGCACCTGAAGGGCGGCAAGGAAGTTCGGCCACAATTGCGCCGGGCCGAGTTGCGGCACCATCAGTTCCGAGACCTCGCTGGCGAAGAAGACGCCCCAGAAGCCCGCCCACGTATCGGGGCGGCTGAAGAGCCAGGGCGCGCCCTGCATTGCGCGGAGCGGCAGGTAGAGGTAGAGCAGGAAGGTGGCGGCGAAGGCCAACATGCTCTTGAGGAGGAGGCTCAAGGAGAGGTGGCGGCGGACCTGTGGCTGGGCCAGCAGGTAGAGAGCGCAGCCGGGCACGAGGAGCGCGGCGGCGCGGTGGTGGCCGACGGCCAGCCCCAGCGCGGCACCGAGCCAGGGCAACCACTCCGGACGGCGGGCGCAGAGGAGGGTCAGCCAGAGCGCGAGGGCCGTCAGGAAGAGGGCCAGCGAGTAGACCTCCGCGATGACGCTGTGGACCCAGAAGCTGTGAGTAGCGGCGAGGACGAGCGCCGCCGCTACGCCGTAGAGCAGCCTTCCGCCGAGCGCACGCGCCAGCACGAGCACCAGTGCCACCGTGCCCACGCTCCACACGAGCGAGAAGAGGGAGGCCCCGGCGGCGGGGGTCGCGCCGAGCGCCCGCGTGACGCTCACGAAGGGCGAACCGAGGATGCTATAGAGGGGGTAGCCCGTGTGGTGGAGCGTGCCCCACAGCGCCAGCGCGTTCTGGAACTCGCCCGTGTCGAGCGTGTACTCGGAGTCGCTGCCGCTCACGTCCGTCTGCAACGTGGAGAGGTAGAGCAGCGCGACAGCCAGGAAGAGGGCGATGGCTATTACGACTTCTGCCCGGCGCAGGAGGCGGCTGGAGGGGAGCGTTTCGGAGGTAGAATCCATTGTTGGCATTGGGAAATGGCGCGGCTATAATCCGCGCCGTTTGTCTCGCAAGGCGCATAGTGTACCATAAGTCCACCTGATGAATCCCCGCCACGCCCGTACCCTACTCCTGCTCTCAACCCTCATCCTGATAGGGTTGGGCGCGCGCGTGTTGGGGCTGGGGCTGCAACCTCTCTGGTGGGACGAGGGGTACTCGCTCTACTTTGCGACGGAGAGGCCCGCGCGCCTCGTTCAACTCACCGCGCTCGATATTCACCCGCCGCTCTATTACCTGCTGCTGCAAGCATGGTTCGCCCTCGTGGGCATCGGGGCGCTGGCGGCGCGGTGGTTCAGCGTGCTGGTGGGCGTGGCGACGCTGCCCATCATGTGGTGGGTGGCGAGGATGCTGACCGGGCGGCGCGTGGCGTGGCTGGCAACGCTGCTGCTCGCCCTCGCGCCCTTCCACGTCTACTACTCGCAGGAAGTGCGGATGTACGGGCTGGTGACGCTGCTGGCGCTGCTGGCGGTGGGCGCGTGGCGGCGGCGCGCGTGGTGGGCGCTGGGCGTGGTTGCCGTGATGGGGCTGCTGGCTCACTACTATTTCGCGCTGCTTCTGCTGGCGCTGGCGCTGCTCATCATGCGGGAGGCGCGAGGAGGGGAGTACACCCTGCGCGGGCCACTCCGCAGCCTCGCGGTGGTGGCGGTCGGCTATCTTCCCTGGATGGTGTATGCAGGGCTTGCCCTCGCGCGGTACGTGGGTGGGAAGCTGGAAGTCGAGGGAGACGCGCCGCTCTCTCCTATTCAGTTCCTGCCCCGCCACCTCATCGCGTGGAGCGTGGGGCATCTCTCGACGGGCTGGGAGTGGCTGATGTGGGCGGCGCTGCTTTTTGGTGGGCTGGCTCTGCTCGGCCTCTACTGGCGGCGCGATGCTCTGGACAACCATGCAGATACCAACCGGGTGCTCCCCATGCTGGTGCTCGTGCCGACGCTTGGCACCTTTCTGATTAACCTCGCCGCGCCGTTCGTGGACCCGCGCATCGAGCGGCAACTGCTGTTCGTGCTGCCCTTCTTCCTCATCATGGTGGCGCGGGGCGTGGAGGCGCTGTGGCGGCGCTGGTCGTGGTCGCTCGTCCCCGTGATGACGCTCCTCGTGGCGCTCAACCTCGCCAGTCTGTGGGGGTTCTACACGGTGCCGCGCTATCCGGGCGAGGATTACCGCCCGTTGCTGGCGCGGGTCGGCGCGGAGCAGGGGCCGGGCGACGGCTGGCTCGCCATCTATCCCTGGCAGATTGGCTTTCTTCGCGCCTACCTGCCCCAGGCACACCCGACGCCCATCGCCGTCGACCTCGCCTGGGCGGAGGATGGCGCGGCGTTGGAGGCGGGCGCGCGTGACCTGCTGACCGAGCACCCGCGCCTCTGGTTCCCGGCCTATCAGGTGCGCGGGCGGCTCTTCGAGGAGGAGATGGCGCAGGCACTGAACGGGGCGGGCGTGCAGGCGTGGAACGAGTGGGACGGCAACACACGCCTCTACCTCTTTGGCAGCGCGCCGGAGGTGCCACCCCTGCAACCCGTCGGCACCTTTCAGGAGGCGGGCGAGGTGCGGGCCGCGCTCGCCGCGACGCAGGCACCGGGCGGCGTCGGCATCCTGCCCGTCTTCTTCGAGGTGGAGGGCGTGCCGGAGGGGCTGCGCGCCAGCATCCAACTGGCCGGGCAGGGCAGCGTCTGGGGAGAGTGGGACGGCGAGGTGACGGAGGGCCTCGTTCGCGCGGGGCTGCCCGTGGCGCACGGCACGCCGCCGGGCGAGTACACGGTGCAACTCACTCTCTATCGCGCGGAAAGCGGGCAAACACTGGACCGTTTCGAGAATGGCGAGCGGGTCGCGCCGGAAGCTAGCCTGGGCAACGTGTCTGTGGTCCGCCCGACGGGTCCGCTGCCCGCCGAGGCGCTGCGCCGCGCCGCGACCATGCCCGCCGACGTGAGGCTGGGCGAGAGCTTGCGCTTCCTGGGGGCGAGCGTGCCGGACGGGCAGTGGCTACAGGGCGAACGGGTGCCCGTGACGCTCTTCTGGCAGGCGCTCGGCCCGGTTGAGGCTGACCTTAACGTCTTCGTGCAGGCACTCGACGCTGAAGGGCAAGTGCGGGCGGCGCGCGACCTGCCGCCCGTCAACGGCACCTTCCCGACCTCGCAGTGGCAGGCGGGCGACCTCGTGCGCGACCCGCACACGCTGGACCTGCCCGCCGAGATGCCGGTTGGCGAGTACCGGCTGGTCGCGGGGTTCTACGACCCCGCGACGGGAACGCGCCTCGCCGCGCCGGGCGGGGAAGACGTGGTGGAGCTTGGCACGCTGCGCGTCGAGGCGCGGGAGCGGGTGCTGGAAGAGCCGATAGTTGGTAATCCAACGGACGTGCCTTTCGGCACCCGTGCCCGCCTCGCGCGGGTGCTCGTGCCGCAGCGGTTGCCTTCGGGTGGGCCGCTGGAGGTGGTGCTCATCTGGCAGGCGACGGAGGCGGGCGGCACGCCGCTCAGGGCCTTTGCACAACTCTACCGCGATGATGAGCAGGTGGCCGTCAGCGACCACGAGACGGGGCCACCCGCGACGGCGTGGCTGCCCGGCGAGTGGATGCTGGACCCGCACAGGCTGGATGTGCCTCTGAACCTGCCGGAAGGGGAGTACCGTCTGGTCGTGGGCCTCTATGACCCTGAGACGGGTGCCCGCCTGCCGACGCCGGAAGGTGACTGGGCCACCATCGCAACGTGGACGCTACTGACGCAGTAAGGTGCCAGTAGCGTGATTATGTGAAGCAAAGCCAACAAATGCCAACATTGAAGGGTGATAGATGTTGGCGTTGCTTGACATAAGAGATAGATTGGAGCAAGTTGGATTTGGGTCTTGACTTTCTCGTAGGTAACTGTTATGCTAGTAACAGACCGAGCGGTCTGAAAAAGAATGGATGGGGAAGATGAGCAAGGGTCAGGAAACGAGGGAACGAATCATCGCGCGGGCCGCCCCACTGTTCAACCAGCAGGGCTACAGCGGCACGAGTATGTCGGACGTGATGCAGGCCACCGGGCTT